>CAJYRU010000436.1 GCA_913777295.1 uncultured Sphingomonas sp.
GCGATCCACCATAACCGCGGAAGAAGGAATTCTGCTGGACCCCGGTCGGCGTGTCGTAATCGCCGGCGTGGCGGCCGAACGCATCGGCGTGGAGCGCGACATCGCCGACCGCGGCGTCGACCAGCCCGGCACCCTGATACAGATCGGACACCGTGCCATAGGTGCCGTTCAGCTCGGCGGAGAGCGGCTTGTCGGGGAAGCTGGTCGGCACGCGGTTGTTGAGCACGTTGACGACCCCGCCGATCGCCTGACTGCCGTAGCGCAGCGTGCCCGCGCCGCGCACCACCTCGATGCTGCGCGCCGCCAGCGGGTCGATCGGGATGCCGTGATCGGGGCCGATGTCTGACACGTCGGAGCCGCTCGTCCCGTCTTCCAATATGCGCACGCGGGTCGCGTCCATGCCGCGGATGATCGGGCGGCTGGCGCCGGTCGCGAAGCCGGTCGCGGCAATCCCGGGCACCTTCGACAGCGCGTCGGCGACGCTGGCGCCGCCGCGGCGCAGGATCTCCTCGGCATCGACCTTGGCGACGATCGCGGGCGTGTCGTCGCGGTCGTGGCCGATCGGCGAGGCGGTCACGATGATGTCGCGGCGCGGGTCGGGGGTGTTCTGGTCGGGGGCGGTCTGGGCGAGGGCAGGCAAGGGGGCGGACGCGGCAAACGCCACGCCCATGAACAGCAGGTATCGCATGACGGTATCTCCGGGATCGGTCGCGCAGTCACGCCCCGCGCACGCCGCGACGGCGGGCGGGGCACCATCAATCGGGCGAGAACGATCCGGGCGGCGCGCGGCTGTGCCAGTCGTGCGCGCGGCGCTGCGGCGCGCGGATGCCACCCGCGACACGCGCGATGACGAACGCCACCGCGACTGGCGGCTGCCACGACGGCGCTTCCGGCCGCAGCAGCACATCCAGCGTCGCGGTCGCGGCACAGAGCGCGCACGGATCGTCGAGCGACGCGCCGGCGGTCTGGACTTGCGCGGCGACGGTCGTCGGCGTGGCATGCCGGTGCGCGTGGATGACGACGGTGTCGAAGAGCAACGACGACAGCGCGAGCAACGCGAGCAGTGTCAGGCACAAGCGGTGGACACGCAGCAATGGCGAGGCATTCGTCACTCGTCCGATCGACGCGCTGCCACCTTTCACGGAGCTGAACGTGTGACAAAATAACATTACAAATCGGTCATCAAATCGCAGTGCCGGGCCCCGTCATGAGGGACGGGCCCCCGATCGCCGGATCGGGAGCCCGTCTTTCGGCCTCGACGCGCCGGCAGGGTCAGAGCGTCAGGCGGACCCCCGCGCGGAAGGTGCGCCCGAGCACATCGTACAGGAACGGATTGAACCCGTAGGTGACGCCGTTCTGCGGCGACGGTTCGGGTGCCTTGTTGAAGAGATTGTCGACCTTGAAATAGGCCGAGATGTTGCGGGTGAAATTGTAGGAACCGCCCAAATCGATATAGAGCGCGCCCGGCATGCGGTTGTTGTCGATCGTGGTGATGTTGCCGGTCGGATCCGGGGTCGGGCAGCTGCCCGGCGTGCATTGCAGATATTCGTTCGAATAGACGCCGTCCGAGAACCAGCGCTCCGCGACCGACAGCGACAGCGTGTCCGTGTCCCAGCTCTGGATTGCGAAGACCTTCCAGTCGGGCACGTTGCCACGGTTGTTGCCCGCCTGCTCGGTGGGGATCGTGCCCGGCAGCCCCGAAGTCTCGGTATAGTGCAAGGTGCGGGTAGCGAGCCCGCGGATCGTGAACGAGCCGGGCAGGCCGATCCCGCTGAGCGGCCGGCGATAGCTCGCCTCGATATCGAAGCCGTTGGTGCGGACCTGTGCGAAGTTGAACAATTGCTCGTTGACGAACAGCGGACCGGCCGCGGCATCGAGATTGAACGAGCCGCAGAATTGCGACAGGTTCTGCAGGAAGCACTGGTTGATCGCCGACTGCCCGCTGAACGGCGTGATGATCCCCTTCACCTTGATGTGGTAATAATCGAACGAGGCGTTAAAGCCGGGCAGGAACCCTGCGGTGCGTCCGTCGAAGACGAAGCCGGCGGTGGTGTTGCGCGACGTCTCCGGCTTGAGCGCGGTGTTACCGATCGTGTTCGACGGCGATTGCACGAACTGCCCGGCGGTCGGCGAGGTGCCGGGGCTGCGCGGGTCGAGGAAGGTGGCGTTCGCGAAGGTCGGCGTTCGGAACAGCTCGGACAGGTTGGGTGCGCGGACGTCGCGCGACGTGACCCCGCGCAGCCGGAGCCCGGTGAGCGGCGTGTCCCAGGTCGCGCCGACCTTCCAGCTCGTGATCCAGCCCGAGGTGCTGTAATGCGTCTCGCGCACGCCCGCGTTCAGATTGGCGCGCCCGAGCTGGTCCTCGTTCGAGATCGGGATGTCCAGTTCGAGGAAGCCCTCGTGAACGTTGTAGCGGCCGGTGCCGTTCTTGTAATTGCCGGCGTACCAATTGCCGCCGGTGCGCGTGTTCTGCGTCGGATCGGCGGGATAGTCGCTGGTGTTCGGATTGTCCGCGCTCACGCCATTGCCATAGGGATCGGCCTTGGTGCGATACCATTCGCGGCGGTATTCGTACCCGAACGCCACCGACAGCGGCCCGGCCCAGGTCGACAGCGGCTGGCCGTTCAGGCTGATTGCCCCGGCGTTCTGCGACGACCAGGTGTGCTGATAAGGGCCGATCGCCGGCTTGACGTAGTTGAGCGCCGCCTCGGTCACGCCGCCGTCGCCGATGATGTTGAGCGGCACGCACCCCGCGGCGCGCGCGGCGGCATTGGCGCAGCCGATCGTCCCGTCGGGCAGGCGGATCGCCTGATAGGCGGTGCGGAAGCGCGAGATGTTGAGCATGTTGTCAACGTGCAGGTCGGTATAGTTGCGCCCGTATTCGTAATAGGCGTCGTAGCTCCACTCCGTGCCCAGTCCGCGGAACTTGCCGGTGGCGCCGACGACGTAGCGCAGGTTGGTGCGGACCGGCTTCACCTCGATGAAATCGCCGAGCTGCGCCAGCGCCGAGCCGTACTGGAACTGCGTGATGCCGGCGTTGGTGCACGCCTGCTGGATCGACTGCGGCACGAACGGATTGGCGTTGGCGTTGTTGACGCCGCACTGGATCGTCATGTTGGCCTGCTGCGCATAGCCCGGGTTGGGCGAATTTTCGGAGCTGACGCGCGAGCCGTTGAAGGTGAAGTAGATTTCGTTGTTCGGCGCGAAGTCGAACCCGACCCGTGAATAATAATTGATCCGCTCCAGCTGCGAGGCGAGGCTGGTGCCGGCGCCGACCACGCCGCTGGTGTCGCCGCCCGAACAGAACGACGGGGTACACCCGGTCACCGCGCCGGTGCCGGTCGGCACGCCGTTCGAGCCGTACTGGAATTTGTAGGGTTGGCCGTTGGCGCCGAACGCGGTGCCCTGCAGCGGGCCGGACGTGATCAGGCCGAACTTCGAATATTGATATTGCTGTGCGTTCTGGATGTAGAAGATCCGCGGCTGGCCGGCGGGGGTGTTGGTGACGCCGGTCTGGACGAATGCCGGCGAATTGTACCAGTCGCGGCCGTTCGCGCCGACGATCCCGAAGCCGGGGTTCGGGACGCCGCCCTGACGGCCATATTCGGCGCTGACCGCGACGTGCAGCCGGTCCTCGTAATAGGCCTTGCCCCACGCCGCCTGCGCGGTGAGCCCCGCATCGTCGCCATAGGTGGTGACGCTTCCCTGCAGATTGGCCTTGAACCCGGTGAAGCGCTTGTCGGTGACGAAGTTGACGACGCCGCCGACCGCGTCGGAGCCGTAGGACGCGGAGGCGCCGCCGTTGACGACGTCGACGCGCTGGATCAGCAATTGCGGGAACTGGCTGACGTCGGGGACGCCGGAATAATTGGCACCGACGAAGCGCTGCCCGTCGAGCAATGTCAGCGTGCGGATCGCGCCCAGTCCGCGCAGCGAGAACGAGCTGAGCCCCTGGATCCCGCTCGACGTGCTGCCGACCGAGGTGGCGCGACCGGTCGAGCCCTGCAGCGACGGCAATTGCGTCACGGCGTTGAAGATGTTGGGCTGCGCCAGCCGTTGCAGATCGGCCGATCCGATCACCTGCGTCGGCGTCGGTGCGTTGAAGCCGCTGGAGGTGATGCGCGATCCGGTGACGACCACGTCGCCATCGGTGGTCGCCGGCTCCGGCACCTGGTCGACGGGCAGCGCGGCCGCGGGGACCGGCTCTGCGGTCTGCGTCTGCGCCTGCGCGCTACCGCCGGCCAGCAGCGCGATCGTCACCGCGATCCCGCTCGTTATCTGTCGATATGCCTGCCGTCGCGACCGGCGCCGAACGTCCTTAATCATGCAAACCCCCTCCTCATGCACGTCGACCGAGAGGAAGGCGGGAGTCGCGGATCGTCCGGCGCACGCGAAAGGCGCGGCGAGCGAACGTCACGACTGTACCGCCGACAGTCATTGCCCGTCGACCCGGTACCGATGTCACTGACCTCCATCAATTTGTCGACTGACTTTCAGCGGGTTGCGACCAAGGTCGCGGGGGACTTGACCAAAAGGCGAATGGGCCGAAGCGGGCAGTAAAGGAAACGTCCGATACTTGTTCGGCGCGGCGCAGCTCTTGCCAAGTTACTGAAGCGCGGCGAAGATTGTCGAAGGCTGCGGCGTGCGGACCGCGCCGTCCCCGTTTCGGAGTGGATCGCACCAGTGACGCAAAGGGAACGGATCGCCGCCGTCCTGCTCGCGATCGGCTTTGCCGGTGCGGTGCAGGTCGCCAACGTCCGGGGCACGCCGCCGGCGACGCCGGGCGCGAGCGGCGCGGCGTCGGGACGCGACTGGCCCTATTATCACGGCAACCCCGCGGCGACGCATTATTCGACGCTCGACCAGATCAACACCGCCAATGTCGGCCGACTGGTGCCGGTCTGGACGTACGAGACCGGCGATGCGTTCGGCAGAGGCGCGTCGCAATCGGACATGCAGGGCAACCCGCTGATCGTCGCGGGGCAGATGTTCATCGTCTCGCCCAAGGGGCGGTTGATCGCGCTCGACGCGGCGACCGGGCGCGCGCGCTGGGCCTATGATCCGGCGACGACCCCGGTCGCGACGCGGCAGCGGCTGCGCGGCGTCTCCTACTGGAGCGGCGGGGACGCGCGCCGGATCCTGTTCACCTTCGGCCACGATCTGATCTCGGTCGATGCCGACACCGGCCGGCCGGATCGCGCGTTCGGCACAAACGGGCGGGTCGACCTGCGCGCGGGGCTCGGACGCCCGCTCGCCGGCCTGACCGTCAACAACGTGACGCCGGGCGCGATCTACGACGATCTGATCATCATGGGCTCGACCGGCAACACCCCCGGCGACGTGCGCGCCTTCGACGTGCGCAGCGGCGCGATCCGCTGGACGTTCCACACCATCCCCCATCCCGGCGAGCCGGGATATGCGACATGGCCGCGCGACGCGTGGAAGACCGAGCTGGGCGCCAATGTCTGGGCGGGGCTGACCGTCGATACCGCGCGCGGCCTCGTCTTCCTGCCCACCGCATCGGGGGGCATGGCACAGCGTGATTATCACGGGCCGACACGGTGGGGCGCCAATCTGTTCGCCAACAGTCTGGTGGCGCTCGACGCGCGCACCGGCAGGCGCCGCTGGCACTTCCAGTCGGTGCATCACGATCTGTGGGACCGCGACTTTCCGGCGCAGCCGACGCTGATCACCGTCAGGGGCGTGCCGGCGATCGCGCAGACCACCAAATCGGGGCTGGTCTTCATCTTCGATCGTCGCACCGGCCGGCCGCTCTACCCGATCGCCGAGCAGGCGGTGCCGCAGACCGACGTCCCCGGCGAGCAGACGTGGCCGACGCAGCCGATGCCGACCGCGATCGCGCCGTTCGCGCGGCAGCGCTTCACCCCCGCGATGATCACCCGCCGCACCCCGGCCGCGCATGCCGCGGTGCAGGCGACGCTGGCGGGGATGCGCAATCGCGGACCATTCGATCCGCCCAGCCTGCAAGGGACGGTGTTGCTGCCGGGGATGGACGGCGGGGCCGAATGGGGCGGATCGGCCTATGATCCCGACACCGGCCTGCTGTACGTCAACGCGAACGAAATGGCGTGGCACCTCCGTCTGAAGCCGCGCGCGGAAACGGCGGCGGGGTCGGGCGCCAGGGCGCTCTATCTCAACGCCTGCGCCGCGTGCCATGGCGGCGATCGCGAAGGCAATCCGCCACAGGTCCCGGCGCTGCGCGGTGTCGGCGAGCGGCTTGGCCGCGCGCAGATCGAGGCGCAGATCCGGCAGGGCGGTGGCCGGATGCCCGGCTTCGGCGGCACGCTGTCGGACGCGCGGATCGCGGCGTTGACGACCTATCTGACCACCGGCACCGACGCGCCGGTCGGCGGCGACGCCAAGGAAGCGGGCGGCACGGTCGACTTCGGCGAGCATTACGTCTTCGACGGCTACAAGCGACTGCTCGATCCCGACGGCTATCCGGCGCTGACGCCGCCATGGGGCACGCTGGCGGCGCTCGACGTCAACACCGGAAAATGGGTGTGGCGACGCCCGCTCGGACGCTATCCCGCGCTCGGGCCGGCGGAGACCGGCAGCGAGAATTACGGCGGCGCGGTGGTGACGAAGGGCGGATTGCTTTTCATCGCCGCGACCGTCTTCGATCGCCGGTTCCGCGCCTTCGACAAGCGCAGCGGGCGGTTGCTCTGGTCGACGCAGCTGCCCGCCGCCGGGCTGGCGACCCCCGCCACTTATGCCGTCGCCGGCCGCCAGTTCGTGGTGATCGCCGCCGGGGGCGGCAAGGATGCGGCGCACGCCCCGGGCGGCAAGATCATCGCGTTCGCGGTGCCGGCACCGCGCGCGCGATAGCGAACGGGCGTCGCACGTTCGAGCGGGTGCGGTTTCAAGCCGAAGTGCGACACGCCTCGTGGCAGCGGGGGCAGCGTGGAGCCTTCCAAGCAGCGCAGCGCTGCCCCCGCTGATGCGATGCCCTATTGGTTCTTGCGCCCTCGGACCCGCTGCGACAGCAGCGGGCTCGGTAACGTCGGTCGAATGTCTGAATGTGGTGGAAAGCGGACCGTCCGCTATTGGTATGGCAACGGCGCTAGCGGACATTTCTGACGCAGCCGCCATTTCCCGGAACTGATGGTCAAACGAGAATAGGATCACGTTCTCGAAATCCGCATCCAGTAGGATTTAGAGAAACCTCTGCCCCTTATTATTGATCATCGTATGGGCTTGCACCGGACCCTGGGTCCGGTCCCAAAGTCCGATCATGTCGATTCGCACAGCGTCATCAACTGGTTCCCGATGGCTAGGTCCAGGCGACCTCGCGCGTCAGGCCGGAACGTCCATCAAAGCGCTCCGCATCTACGAAAAGGCGGGACTGCTGACGCCTGACCGACGTGAAGGGGGCTGGCGCCTGTACGGACCAGCGCACATCGCGCGGCTGCATCAGATTTTGGCACTAAAGGCACTCGGCCTGTCATTGAAGCAAATCGGTGAGGCGCTTGATCGCGACGGCTTCGCAATCGGCCAGATCATGGATCTTCAGGCACGCCATCTCGCCTCTGTTATCCGTGTGACCCGCGATCGGTTGCAGCGCGTGCAGCAGGCGCGCGACCGGATCGCCCAAGGCGTCGCGATTTCCGATGACCTGCTGCTTGAAATGACACGTGATCTCGTGCCGCCCATCGCAGCCGAGCTGCAGGACATGCGCGCCGTAATTGCGGCAGCGGCGTCGGGCGAGGACAAGACGGCTCTCAGCGCGATCACGGGTCAGCCGAACGCTGACGAGCGGATGGAAACCGAGATCGGCGCGTTGCTCAACGAAGCGGCCATCGCGGCAGCCGAGGGAAGCGACGGGAGCGACCGGTCCCGGGCATTGGCTGATCGCTGGATAGCTCTCGCCGCCGCGGTCGAGATGCCCGCCATTGGCACGACGGAAGCGGCCGCACTCGGCCGCATCGCGGCCCGGATGGCCACGGCCCCGGCAGTCGCCGACGCCCTCGCATTCCTGCGTGCCGCCGTCGAGCGGCGAACCGCTTCTCTACTGAAAGGCTGAAACATGCGCCTGCGCTCGCTTCTGATTGCCGCCCTCATGCTAGGAACGGCATCTTCGCCTGCTCACGCAGAGGAGAGAGTCTATACCGGCGTGACGGTCCTCGACCCTTTGACGAAGCGACGCTTCCCCGACAGCTATATCGTTGTCCGGGGTGATAGTATCGCAGCGATCGGCCGTGGTCGGGTGCCCCGACGTTATGCCCGATCCGAACGGTTGGACATGGCCGGCCGCTTCGCGATGCCCGGCCTCTTCGACACGCACTCCCATGTGACGGTCGGGCCGCTGGTGATGTCCCGCGTCGACGGCAAGCCTGGCGCGGTGATGCAGGGCGACGAGCGCATGACGCGCCACGATGCGCTGATGCTCCTCGCCTACGGCGTCACCACTATCCGCGATCCCGGCGGCGACACCGCACGGATGGTCGCGTATCGCGATGCCGTCGCGGCGGGACGACTGATCGGACCCGAAGCGAAAGTCGCGGGCGGCGTCATCGATCACCCTCCGTTCCCGGCCAAAGGACTTGTCGATAGCGTCACCGAGGCAAGGCCGGTCGCAACCGTCGTCCGGCAGCAGGTTGCGGCGGGAGTCGACTATGTGAAGCTGTACGAAGGGCTATCGGCGGACGAGCTGAAAGCCGGCATCGATGCCGCCCATGCAGCCGGCGTTACCACGATCGCTCACCTCTCCGATGTCAGCTGGGCGACGGCCGCCGCGATGGGGATCGATAGTCTGGTCCACGCCATGCCCCTGTCGCCCGACCTTTTATCGGGCGAGCACAAGGCGGCTTACCTCCGGACCAAGCGTCCAGGCGGCTGGGATTTCTACCGTTGGTATGAAGAGGTCGATCTCGACGATCCGAAGATCGGAAACATGATCGCGACTCTGGCGCGCCGACGAATTCCGGTGGACGCGACGCTCATCGTCTTCCGCCAGGCTTTCTGGGGCGATGATCGGGCACTGCGGGATGCCGACCTTGCCTATGCCAATCCTTCCCTTGTCCGGGACTGGACCACCTCGTTCAGCTTCGACAAGGGATGGTCCGCCGACGACTATCGTCGGGCCAAGGCCGTATGGCCGAAGGTCCTGCGCTTCGTGAAAATGCTGCATGAGGCAGGCGTGCCGCTGACGATCGGCACCGACATGAACAACCCGTTCGTGGCACCCGGCGTCAGTGTCGCGCGGGAAGCGGCCTTGCACGTCGATGCCGGCATCCCGGCATGGGATGTGCTGCAAATGGCGACGGTGAACGCCGCCCGCCTGCTGAAAGTGGACGATCGAACCGGACGCCTTCGGCCGGGGATGGAAGCCGACATCCTGTTCCTGGCTGCCGATCCGTCGATCGACATCCATGCCTTGACCTCCGTCGTCGGCGTCGTGGAGAACGGCCGCAGTCACCTGCCTGCTGACCTGGCGCTGGAGGCGCGGCGATGATCGTGCTGGCGGCGGCAATGATGACCCTTCCGGCGACTACGCCGACAGCCTGCCCTGACGGTCGGACTGCGCAGGGTGCCGTGACCGCGCTCTACGACCTCATATCCGTGCCGGCCGGCGGCTCGTGGGATTGGGAGCGGATCGATGGGCTGTTCGTCGATCGCGGTGTGTTCGTCACGATGATGCCGCGCAACAGCGGCACGGTGATGGCTAAGACCGACCTGTCAACGCTGCGAACCCAGACGCAGGCCGCTTACGGTCGGTCTGGCTTTGTCGAGCGCGAATACCGGCGCAAGGTCCACGTCTTTGGTGATATCGCGTCGATCTATAGCAGCTTCTATATCGCTATCCCGGAGCGTGGCAGTCGCACACTCGCGCGCGGACTGCACCATTTTCAGCTCGTGAGAACACAGGGATGCTGGCGCATCGTCAGCAACATTTCTCAGATGGAAGGCGGCTCGTGGCGACTTCCCGCAGCATTCGCTCCGAATTCTGGCTCACCAACGAAATAGCGTCTCTGCCTAATCCGATTTCGTCTCGTCTTACCCTCGTTCCCGATTGGGAACCCATAGCGGGAAGGTGGCCCTGCTAATCGCGCCCAAAGGCGACCGAAACATCGGCTTTCCCAAAATCTGTTCCCGATTGCTCTTTCCCGAAATTGGCCTTCGAGGACGGGAAAACGGAAATGGTCAGGCTGAACGAATGGCCGCTGTCGGGAAGAGCGATGGCTCGCCTCAACGTCCGGGTCTGGACGAAAGCGGACGCCTGCTAGCGGGTATCCAGCGGGTACAATCAGGCGCCTCACCCACATTCGCCGAGGGAAGAAGGCAACAGAGGCGGAGGACGTCTCCGCCTCATCGACCTCAGAAGGCTCGCTTGATGAGTCCGGCTCAACATTCTGGTAATGCTTACATCTTATAAATCTAGGTTATGCTCGATGCGCTTGAGAAATATCATCAAGACCTGATTCGAGGAATGGAGGAGGTACGGATGCTTTCCGAACCTCCTAAGCTCGATCTAGCAAGACTCGCATTGGCCCGCTTAAGGCTTAGCCAAATCAGCTCAGCGAGATCCCGACTCGTGACAGAACAGGTCATCCCGACGCTTCTCGCCGATGCGGATCATGCTCTTCGTGAAGAGCTAACGGACATGCAAAAAGCCTTTGCTCAAAAGCGACTTCGATCCAGCCAACATGTTAGCGCATGGAGCACACAGTCGATAGAAGCTGACCCACGCGGTTACAGGATGGCATCGCGCTCGATTCTGGCCATGATGGCGGAGCAGATTGATCGAGAGCGCACCGTTCTTGTCGAGCGGCTGCGTCATGCAAGAGTGTCGCGCCCTGCCAAATGAGCTGGGTATTGGGCCGAGCGTTACTGCTCGCTTGCGAAGGCTAATAGGACAAGTTGGCGGAACACTCCCGCTTCAGTCAGTGCCGGCCGAGAAGAACGGCGGAAATTAGGCGTAGCCGGACTAACGTTTGTTCGGGTACCAAGCGGGTATAGTTGCGCTCGCCCGCGCTTACCACCGAGGTGAAAGGGCCATTAAGGCGGAGGGGCTCTCCGCCTCAGTCCGGCGAATGTCGCATTGTGGTGGAAAGCGGGCACTGGCGTGATCGCAAAATCCGGGTCCGCCAGGGTCAAAAGCGAACCCGTATCGAACAGATCATGCAGGAAAATGAATTCCGCATAGTTTGTTGCCGTCTGGGTCGCGAAAATAGGCGAGTTCGACTGTCCCCAGCGATGCCGTATGACGCGGGCCGGGCGGGGCTTCGATCGAAGTGCCGC
>CAJYRU010000437.1 GCA_913777295.1 uncultured Sphingomonas sp.
TGGCGCTGCTCGCTCGCCATATCGGCCGGATCGTGACCCATGAACGGCTGCTCACCTCCTGTTGGGGCGGCGACGAAGACCCGCGCATCGAATATCTGCGCATCGTCATCCGCAATCTCCGCCAGAAACTGGAAGCACCCGATCCGGTCGGCAGCGTCATCGCCAACGAACTTGGCGTCGGGTATCGATTGCGTACGGAGGGTTAATCGTAACACTACGCCACGATAACTTTCCAATATACCAAACGCATATCATGAGAATTGTCCGATCTGCTAACATGAAGCGAAAATGAAAGATCGACGTCTTCGCCTGTCATTGAACCGTCACCGGACAGCCTTCGAATCACACTATCGGCCCTTGCAAGCCACAACGGCCGGTAGGGGAATTCAGGAATATGATCGTTCGTTCGGGTGTGCGCGCACGCCTTCTCGTGGGGGTTGCCGCGTTGCTGGCGCCCGTCGCTGCTCAGGCCGCACCGGAAGACGCGGTCGCCGCACCGGTCACCGCTGCGCCGGAAGCGCCAGCAGCCGACGACGCCTCCTCGATCCCCGACATCGTCGTCACCGCGACCCGGCGTGAGACGAACCTGCAGAAGACCCCGGTCGCGATCAGCGTGCTGGGCGCCCCCGCCCTCGTCGATCGCCACGTCCAGAGCCTGTACGACCTGGCCGACGGCGCCGTCCCGTCGTTGCGCGTCGCCACGTTCGAGGCGCGGCAGAGCGCCCTCACCGTGGGTATCCGCGGCATCGTGCCGTTGGACGCGAACCAGCCCGCGCGCGAACAGGGCGTCGGCATCTATGTCGACGGCGTCTATCTCGGTCGCCAGCACGGCCTGAACGCCGCACTGTTCGATGTCGAGCGGATCGAGGTGCTGAAGGGGCCGCAGGGCACGCTGTTCGGCCGCAATACCGAAGGCGGCGCGCTCAACATCGTGACCCGCGCCCCCACCGGCGAATTCGAAGGCCGCGTACGCGCCGGCATCGCCAATTACGGCGGCTATAACGGCGAGCTGCACCTCGACCTGCCGGCATATGAGAATGTCAGCGTGAAGCTGGACGGCATCGTCCAGTATCAGGGGCCGACGACCAAGAACCCGCTGGCGGGCCAGACCGGCTTCAATTCCTTCGATCGTCACGGCGCGCGCGCTGCGGTGCGCTGGGCGCCGATCGATGGCCTGACCGAAGATTTCTCCTACGATTACGGCATCGACAAGAACTCGCCCTTCTACAGCCAGCTGTTGAACTACAACCCCAATGGCTGCGTTGCCGGTGCCCAGTCGGCGGTTCCCGCCTGCACCCTGCCCGGCACCGCCTACACGACGCTGACCGGCACCGTGAAGCCGTTGATGCCCGGCGTCGTCGTGAACGGCACCAGCCGGATGAAGACCGCCGACATCGGCGTGCCGCAACAGCCCAGCGTCGATGAAGCCCATGGCTTCACCAACCTGCTGAAGTACAAGCTGTCGCCGGAGATCGAACTGCGGTCGATCACCGCATGGCGCGGAGTCGATGCGACCCAGTGGGACAATTCGGGCGGTGCGCACCGCGTGCCCGTGTTCAACCCCGGCAATGTCGTGATCGACGGCACGTTGTATAACGGTCAGCTGTTCAGCCGCTATTCGCTGGCCGATCTGCGCCAGCGCCAGTTTAGCCAGGAATTCCAGGCGGTCGGCACCGTCGACAGCCTCGATTACGTCGCGGGCCTGTTCTACTTCAACGAACATGTCAGCGACGACGCCGCGACGCCCAATTCGAACTTCTACAATGCGGCGACCGGGCGGATCAGCATCGTCAATCCGTGCGCGACCGTCACCACCGGCTTCACCGTCGTCAACAACCTGCCCGTCGGCGGTACCACCTCGCCGGCCGGGTCGCAGCCCGGTTGCCGGTCGATCGATCGCGCTTCGGAAGTCTGGTCGAAAAGCTACGCCGCCTATGGCCAGGTCACGTGGAACGCGACCGACGTGCTGCACCTGACCGCCGGGGGCCGCTACACCCACGATACCAAGCGCGGCGAGCTGCACTTCTCGCGCAACATCAACTACGACATCAACACTGCGGCTGCGGCACGCAACGGCTACACCCCGCTCGATGCGACGTGGAACCGTTTTAACCCGATGGTCACGCTCGCCTATGACGCGGCGGACAATGTCCATGTCTATGCGAAATACGCGACCGGCTACCGCGCCGGCGGCGCCAGCTCGCGCACGTCCAACTATCAGGCGTTCGATCCGGAGGACGTGAAGTCGTACGAAGTCGGCATGAAGTCGGACTTCTGGGACAAGCGTGCGCGCCTGAACCTTGCCGCCTACATCATGGACCGCAAGGACAGCCAGGTCGACATCAGCTCGATCCAGTCGACCGCGACCGGCAATTTCAACAACCTGGTCACGATCAATGCGCCGGGCACCACCAAGATCCGCGGGATCGAGGCGGAGCTGACCGTCCAGCCGATCGACAACCTGACGCTGAACGCATCCTACGCCTATACCTATACCCGCATCCCGCCGGTCCTGATTACCAACAGCGTGACAAACGCCGCCGGCGTGACGACAGCCACGCAGGTCTATCAGAACTTCTACATCGTCTTCACGCCCCGCAACGCGGCCAGCGGGTCGATCGACTATGCCCTGCCGCTCGACACCGGCAACAAGCTGCGCTTCCACCTCGACGGCAATTATGCGCAGGCGACGCAGGCGTTCGACCAGTTCGCGACGAAGAACGACGCTTCGTTCATCGTCAACGGGCGGGTCGCGCTGGCCGACATTGTCCTTGGCGAAGGGCATCGGAAGCTGACCGTCGCACTATGGGCGCGCAACCTGTTCGACGAACAATATGTCTATCGTCGCGATCCGTCGAACAGCCTGCCGGGCGCGCCGACAACCAACGTCGCGTCGGGCAGCATCAACAACGTGCTGGGCGACTATGGCAACTTCAACGCCCCACGAACCTTCGGCGTCGAAGGGCTCGTCAACTTCTGATTGGCAGGACCAGCGCGGCCGACAGCCCCGGCCGCGCATCCTCCAGCACCAGCCTGCCGCCATGGAGGCGCGCGATCGCGTCCACAATCGGCAGGCCCAGCCCGTGGCCCGGACGATGCCGGCTGGCCTCCAGCCGCCCGAAACGTCGCCGGGCCACAGCCATGTCGGCAGTCGCGATACCCGGACCATTGTCGGCGACACGCAGCCACAGCTCGCCCGAATCGACCGCCAGCGAAACCGTCACCACCGTCCCCGGCGGCGTATGATTCAGCGCATTCTCGACCAGATTGAACAATGCCTGGCTCAGCAATTGCCGGTCGCCGGCGATGCCGGTTGCCGGCAATGGTCCGGCCACCAATCGCTGCCCCCCGTCCTCGGCGATTGCGGTCAGCGTTTCGACCATTTCGGTGACCAGGTCGTCCAACGCCACGTGACCGAACGCCCCGCGCCGGTCACCGGTGTCGATCTCGGCAATGCGCAGGATCGCGGAAAAGATCGCGAGCAGTTCGTCGCACTGGTCGATCGCCGCATCCAGTTCCGCCGATGGCGCATGATCGGCAGCGACGGTCAGCCGGCTGCGCAATCGGGCAAGCGGCGTGCGCAGGTCGTGCGCGACATCGTTGGCGACGTGGTGCAGCCCGTCGACCAGCATCGCGATCCGGTCGAGCATATGGTTGATCGTCTCCGCCTGTGCCGCGAACACGCCGCCATTCGGCGCCACCGGTACGCGGCGCGACAGGTCGCCATCGATGATCGCCAGCGCCGTCGTCCGCGTCGCCTCGATCCGCCGCCGCACAACCAGCCCGAAGGTCGCGGTTCCGGCCAGCACCACCGCCGCGATCAGCCCGAACCCGATCAGGTAGTTGCGGACCCGGATCGCATCATAGCCGTCGATCGGCTCGGTTTCGGCGACGGTAATCAGCGTCATGCCGCCCCCGACCAGCCGTGCCTCGGCCCGCCCCGCGCTCAGCCCGGTTATGCCGTCCTGTGGGGTAACGTCGGAAAAGCCCGGGCGGAGCGAACGCGTCAGCGTGACATTTCCGCCGAGCCGACGCCCGGCGGCGTCCTCCAGCTCGAATCCGATGTCGCCACTGTCGCGACGGCTGGAAAAGGCGGCGATCCGCCGCAGGATGGCGGTCGCGTCGCCCGGCGCTACGTCGTCCAGCAGCGCATCGGCCACCGCATCGATCCGCCGATCGACCAGCGACACGATTGCCGAACGCGACGCGTGATAGGTAGCGTAGCCGGTCAGCGCGGTGACAATGGCAAAGGCGCTGAGAAACATCGCCGTCAGCGTGCGCAGCCGCAGCATGTCAGCCCCGCAGGCTGTAGCCGATGCCGCGCTTCGTCACGATCGGATCATCCTCGCCATCGGCGGTCAGCTTGCGGCGGAGCGCGCGGATCTGCACATCGACGATGTTGGTCGACGGTTCGAAGTCATAGCCCCACACCCGCTCGATCAGCATCGCCCGGGTGACGAAGCCGCCGGCATGGCGCACCAGTTCGGACAGCACCCTGAATTCCAGGTTGGACAGATGCAGCGGCCGTTCGCCGCGCCATGCGCGATGCGGGCCGGGTTGCAGCGTGATGTCGGCCGCGCGCAACGTCTCCACCATGTCGTCGCGCCAGCCGCGCGCCCGGATCAGCGCCCGCAGCCGGGCATCGATCTCGATCGCGGCAGCAGGCTTCACCACATAATCGTCCGCACCGGCCTCCAGCCCGCCGACCTTATCGCTGGCCAATCCGAGCGCAGTCAGCATCAGCACCGGCAGGCGATGCCCCCGCTCGCGCAGCCGCTGCACCACCGTCGGGCCATCGAGCAGCGGGATCATCGAATCCAGCACTACCGCATCGAACGCCCCGGCTCCGATCGCCGCCAGCGCCTCCGGCCCCGTTCCGGCGATGGTGACGTCATGCGACAGCGTTTCCAGCTCGGTCCGCATCGTTGCGGCAAATTCGCGATCGTCCTCGACCAGCAACAGCTTCACGGCGTCAATTTCCTTTCGGCGACAGGCCTGGCCCCTAGCGGAACCACCACGGTCAGCCAGCGCACACCACCGATTTGGCCGCGCCGGCCGCAGGCAGTATAGCCGCCCCCATGGACCGCGCGAAGACCGACCCTGACCTGGAAACGATGCTGATCGGACCGGTCGTGCCCATGCGCGATTGTGGCGACTGCACCGCGTGCTGCACCCATCTGACGGTCAATTCGCCCGACTTCGCCAAGCCGGCGGGGGTCGCGTGCAGCCATCTGGCGGCGGGCGGCTGTGCGATCCATGCGGTGCGGCCGCACATTTGCCGGACATGGTTCTGTGTCTGGCGCCGCCGCCCCGACCTGCCCGATGCGGCGCGGCCGGACCGGTCGGGGCTGCTGATTTCGATCAATTTCGTGGACCAGCCGCAAAATTGCCTCGAAGCGGTGTCGATCAACATCCGGATGCTGCCCGGCAGCAACGCGATCCGCAGCGGCATGGCCGCCGCGATCCTCGATCGGCTGTGCGACCAACTGGTGCCGGTCTGGTTCAGCGATGGGGAGGAAAAGATGCTGATGCATCCCGCCGCCGACGTCGCCCATGCCATCCTGTCCGACACACCGCCGCCTGTCACGCTGGCGCGGGAGGTTGCGGCGTGGCGCGAACGTTATGCGGTGTTCGATGGCGACGGTCCTACGGTCGACTGACAGTTGCACGGCGACACCTGACAACGCTATCAGCCTCGCCGGAAAAATTGCGCACGGCGGCCCGCCGGCTGGGGAGAGGACAGTTATGCCAGTATCGACAAAGCGTTGGATCGACGTCATTGTGAACGTTCACTCGACGTCTGCACTTCGTCCGTTGCGAAGCTCCTCCATCAGAAAGCCCCCGATGCCTGCCTCTTCCCGTTATACCCTGCTACGCCTGCTCGGCGGAACCCTGCTCGCCGGCGGCGCGATCACCTCGCCCGCGCTGGCGCAAACGACGAACAATGCGCCACAGGCTGCCACCGGCCCCACGGCCGGTCCGACCGAACGTCCGTGGATGAACAAATCGTTCGACGCGGCGGCCCGGACCGAGCTGTTGCTGAAGGAAATGACGCTCGATGAGAAGCTGCAGCTGACCTTCGGCTATTTCTCGACCAAGGCGGAATGGCAGCGCACCCCGATCAAGAACTGGCAGATGCCGAAGGACGGCCTGCCCGATTCGGCCGGGATCGTCCCGGGCATCCCGCGCCTCGGCATTCCCAGCCAGTGGCAGACCGACGCCGGCGTCGGCGTTGCCAGCCAGCGCACGCCCACGCCGCGCCTGCGCACCTCGCTCCCCTCCGGCATCGCCACCGCCGCGACGTGGAACCCCGAACTGGCCCAGGCCGGCGGCGCGATGATCGGGAACGAGGCGTTCTTGTCGGGCTTCAATGTGCAGCTGGCCGGCGGCATGAACCTGATGCGCGAACCCCGCAACGGGCGGAATTTCGAATATGGCGGTGAGGACCCGCTGCTCGCCGGGATTATCACCGGCCACGAGATCAAGGGCATCCAGTCGCAGAACGTCGTCTCGACGATGAAACATTATGCCTTCAACGGGCAGGAAACGAACCGGTTCAACATCGACCACAGGATTGGCGAACAGGCCGCGCGCCAATCCGACCTGCTGGCGTTCGAATTCGCGCTGGAGATCGGCGATCCGGGGTCGGTGATGTGCGCCTATAACCGCGTCAACGGCTTCTATGCGTGCGAGAATGACTGGCTGCTCAACCGCACGCTGAAGCAGGATTGGGGATACAAGGGCTTCGTCATGTCGGATTGGGGCGCCACCCATTCGACGACGCAGGCCGCCAATGCCGGGCTGGACCAGCAATCGGGCTGGGCGTTCGATCGATCGCCCTATTTCGCCGATGCACTGCGCGAAGCGGTGAACAACGGCTATGTCCCGGAAGCCCGCGCGACCGACATGGCCCGCCGCGTGCTGTGGGCAATGTTCGACAACGGCCTGTTCGACAACCAGGTCGCGGGCGATCGCGCGACCACGATCGACTATGCCGCGCACGCCGCCGTCACCCGCGCCGACGCGGAGGAAGGCATCGTCCTCCTGAAGAACACCGCGGGCCTGCTGCCACTGTCGAGCACGGCGAAGTCGATCCTCGTGATCGGCGCCCATGCCGATGTCGGCGTCCTGTCGGGCGGCGGATCGAGCCAGGTCTATCCTTATGGCGGTCCCGCGAACGGCCTCGCCGTGCCGGACGAGTTCCCGAGCGGCTTTCCGGGGCCGAAGCTCTACCACCCCTCCTCGCCGGTGAAGGCGTTGCAGGCCCGCACCCGCGCGACCGTCACCTATCTCGACGGCAAGGACGTGCGCGCCGCCACCGCCGCCGCGCGCAAGGCCGATGTCGTGATCGTCTTCGGCGAACAATGGACCGGCGAATCGATCGACGCGCCGAACCTGAACCTGCCGGGCAATCAGGACGCGCTGATCGACGCCGTCGTACGTAGCAACAAGCGCACCGTCGTCGTGCTGGAGACCGGCGGTCCGGTGCTGATGCCGTGGCTGCCCAGGGTCGGTGCGGTGCTGGAGGCATGGTATTCGGGCACCTCGGGCGGCGAGGCGATCGCCCGCGTGCTGACCGGCGAGGTCAATCCGTCGGGCCACCTGCCCGCGACCTTCCCCGCATCGCTCGCCCAGCTGCCACGTCCGGTGATCGAGGGCGATCCGAAGCTCGACCGCGATTCGCACCCGATGGGCAATTACGACATCGAAGGCGCGGCCGTCGGGTACAAATGGTTCGACAAGACCGGTGCCAAGCCGCTGTTCCCGTTCGGCTACGGCCTGTCCTACACGAACTTCACGCTGGGCAAGCTGACCGCCACGCCGCAGGGCAAGGGGGTGCAGGCGAGCTTCACGATCACCAACAGCGGCAAGGTGCGCGGCAAGGGGCTGGCGCAGCTCTATGTCGCGGGCACTAGCTGGGAAGCGCCCAAGCGGCTTGGTGGCTTTACCAAGGTCGATCTCGCGCCGGGCGAGAGCCGGACGGTAACGCTGACCGTCGATCCGCGCCTGCTGGCGACGTTCGACAGCAAGACGCGCGGCTGGAACATCGCCGGTGGCGATTATCAGCTGATGCTGGCCCATTCCGCCACCGACATCGCGCAACGGGCGACGGTGCGGATCGCACCGGCAACGCTCGACAATCGCGGGCGCTGACGAATCGTCCGGGGATCGTAAATGCGACGGTCCCCGGACGCCCATCGGGCAATCTGAGTGGAAGTCGTCACTCCCGCGAAGGCGGGAGTCCATAGACGCCAAGGTCGCGCCTCCAGCGGAAATGTCAGCGGCTATGAATTCCCGCCTGCGCGGGAATGATGTGGGGGTAGATCAGGCAATCCACCCTCTCGCCCAGACAGAAAAAGGGCCGCGGTAGCAAACGCCACCGCGGCCCTTTTCGTAACCTGCGAAGCGGCCCATGGCCGCTTGCGCGTTACTTCTTGCCGAGCGTGAGACCGCCGAAGCGCTTGTTGAAGCGTGCGACCTGACCACCCGAATCCAGCATCTGGCCACGGCCACCGGTCCATGCCGGGTGCGCCAGCGGATCGATGTCCAGCGTCATCAGATCGCCTTCCTTGCCCCAGGTCGAACGGGTTTCGAACACCGTGCCATCGGTCATCTGGACCTTGATGGTGTGATAGTCGGGGTGGGTGTCTTTCTTCATCGGTCGTCTCCGCAAGCGGCTGGTTCCGACCAGCCTTGGAAATGGGAAGGCGCGCCCGTACACGGACGCGCCCATAATAGCAATGATCGC
>CAJYRU010000438.1 GCA_913777295.1 uncultured Sphingomonas sp.
ATGGCGTTAAATTCGCCGGAACGACGAACGCGATCAATCGCGGACTGGACGAGACCAAGCCCGCCAAGGGCGCAACGATGATCGAGGATTTGGAAGCCGCGCTGGCGGATACCGACGTGCCGGGCGCAAAGGGCATCCTGCACGACCTCACCTCGTTGCGCAAGCAACTGGAAAAGGACACGCCGGACAGTGACCGGGTCCACGACCTGCTCCACCGCCTGGGTGCGGCGACCACGAAGATCGCCGAGAAATCGGACAAGCAGCAGGAAAAGCTGCGCGCGCTGGGCGAGGCGCTGACCGAAGCCGGCGAGGAAGCGCCCGACGAGGAAGAAGACGCCGAAGCCGCCGCCGCGCCGAACCGGGCACGAAAGAAGGCGTAAGGGGCTGGGGCGGCGCGCTGCCCGCCGCCTGCTTTCGACTTTCCTACAGCCACCCGATCCGCCAACATCGTCACCCCGGATCAAGTCCGGGGTGACGTGTCGACAGGGAGAAATGGCGAACCGCCACAAAACCGTGGCGAGTGTGAACTTAGTGAACTTTGACAGATTTTACGGCTCGATCGTCGGGGTCCAGGGCCGTTCGCGAAACCATTTCGTGATGATGTATTTCGTGCCCTCGACGACCGCCATGCCTTCGTGCAGGGTGGCGAGGTTCGGGCTGCCGTCGGCGTTCATGTTGTTCCACGCGACCAGCATTCCCGGCCGCGGATTGAACCGGACCCCGGCCTGCGGGAACCAGGTCGCGCCGCCCTGTTCCACCTCGTTCAGATAGACCATGGCCGTCCAGGTCCGCTGCCCGCCCTGCACCGCCATCGACGCCCAATAGGGCTCGTTCTCGTTGAAATAGTCATTATGCGCCCGGAACTGCTGCCCCGGCGCATAGCGTTGTCCCTGCATCGTCTCGCCATGTTCGGGCGGGATGCCCAGCAAATGGGCGATCTTCTCATCGATCGGTTGCAGCAGCGGATGCCAGCGGTCGAGGTCGCAGCTGTCGCTGGTGCGGAAGTTCGGATCGTTGGTCGCCGTCAACAGCGTCGATTTGCGGCGACCGCTGTCGATCGTCGCCATCAGCATGTCGCACTCCTCCTCCGACAGGAAATCGGTCAGCGCGAACAGTACCGCCCCGTCGGTCTTGGCGCGGCGGATACCGGGAATGGCGGACAGTGTCGTCTCCACCGACCGGCCCCATTCGGCCCGGACGGGGGAGGGGCCACCGGGTGCTTTACGGACGGGCGTATTCATGGCGTGCGTTCAACCAGATAGGGGCGGGAGTGTCGAGGGGGAGCCGCTACCGTCCCGTCATTCCGGCGAAGGCCGGGATCCATTGTGTCGGGCGCTATCGACTCCGGCGAACCGACCCGCGACCGCGGATCCCGGCCCCCGCCGGGATGACGGGCGAAGGTCAATGCCCGGCCGGCGTTTCCATCAACTCGATCAGCACCCCGCCCATGTCGCGCGGGTGGAGAAAGACGATCGGCGTCCCGTGCGCCCCGATCCGTGGTTCGCCCAGCACCCGCGCGCCCTTGGCGGTCAGTTCGGCCACGGCAGCGGGGATGTCCGCCACCTCGAAGCACAGATGATGCTGCCCGCCCGCCGGGTTCTTGGCCAGGAACCCCGCGATCGGCGACGAAGCGTCATACGGCTCGATCAGCTCGATCTGCGTATTGGGCGCATCGATGAAGCACACCTTCACCCCTTGCGCCGGCAGGTCGAACGGCTCGCCAATCGCCTCTGCACCCAGCAGGTCGCGATACATCGCGATCGACGCGGCGATGGATGGCGTCGCGACGCCGACATGGTTCAATCGGCCAAGGGCCATCGGATCAGCACTCCGGTACTTGGCTGCCACCCGCGAGGACGTAGCGATCGCCCTTGCGTTCCCAGCGGTCGGTGAAGGCCTTGCTGCCCGAATAGCGGACGGCGAAGCCCTGGTTACGGCGAATGTCGGTAAAGCTGCCCTCGACCATATCGTCGGCGCCGGGCAGGCCGGAACCGGTATTGTCGACGCCGATCGGCACCTGCGCCATTTCGACCGGGCCGGTCGGCCTGAGTTCGGTCAGCACCACCGCCGAACAGGTGATGCCCTGTCCGGTGAAGCCGCCCTCGGTCCTGAGTGTCGGCATGTCGGCGAAGCGGTCGTCGACCTGCCAGCTGCTCAGCCGCCCGAAGCTGCCGGCGATCGCCGCCGCCGGATAGTTGCGGACCAGCGCGAAGCCGGTGCCTTCGGGCCGCAGATAGGCGATGTCGATCCGCCCGGCGCTCGCATGGCCCGGATCGACCGCCGATCCCTCGCTGATGAGGACAGGGCCGAATGGCGTATCGACCAGCTTGTCGTCGTCGAACGCATAGCGCTGCCCGCCCTCGTCGGTCCGAGCGCGCCCGTCCTTGAACGCGACCGCCACCGCCGCCGCCAGCCGGTCCGTCGCCGAGATCGTGGTCGTTGGAGCAGGGGTCGGCGTCGCGGGAGCCGGCGCAGGGGGCGCTGCCTCGCGTGGTCGCATCCAGCCCAGGACCGCAACGACGGCCAGTATGGCGAAGGCCAGCGCGACCAGCAGCTTACGCATCGCGTGGCCCCTCGCGGCGCTCGGCGACCGCATCCTTCAGTGCCTGCTTCGTCTCGGCAGACAGACCAGAGGTCGGCACATCATCGATCGCTGCCTGCAACGCCCAGACCGCGCACAGGCTAACCTCACGCGGATGCGCGGCCTTCATCCGGCAATAGGTCTCGACCGCGCCAAGTTCCGCCAGCCGCTCGGGCGTGTCGACGCCGACTTCGATCATCCAGCCCGCACTTTTGGCCGCGACGTTGCGCAACGCGGTCAATCGCGTCAGCCGGTCGTCGTCACAGCGGAATGTTGTCATGCTTCTTCCACGGGTTCTCTAGCTTCTTGTTCCGCAGCTTGCGCAACCCCAGCGCGACCCGACGCCGGGTCGAATGCGGCAGGATCACCTCGTCGATGAACCCCTTGCTCGCCGCCACGAACGGGTTGGCGAAGCGTGCCTCATATTCCGCCGTCCGCGCCGCGACCTCGGCCGGGTCCTTTGACCGGAAGATGATCTCGACCGCGCCCTTGGCCCCCATCACCGCGATCTCGGCGGTTGGCCACGCATAGTTCAGGTCGCCGCGCAGATGCTTCGACGCCATCACGTCGTATGCCCCGCCATAGGCCTTGCGGGTGATGACCGTGATCTTGGGTACCGTCGCCTCGGCATAGGCGAACAGCAGTTTCGCGCCGTGCTTGATGATGCCCGAATGCTCCTGCCCGACGCCCGGCAGGAATCCCGGCACGTCCACGAAGGTCACGATCGGAATCTCGAACGCATCGCAGAAGCGCACGAACCGCGCCGCCTTCTTCGACGAATTGATGTCAAGGCACCCGGCCAGAACCATCGGCTGGTTCGCAACGACGCCGACCGTCCGGCCCTCGATCCGGCCGAAGCCGATGATGATGTTGCCCGCGTGCGCCGGCTGCAGTTCGAAGAAATCGCCATCGTCCAGCGTCCGCACGATCAGCTCGTGCATGTCGTAGGGCTGGTTGGCGCTGGGCGGGATCAGCGTGTCGAGGCTGGGTTCTGTGCGGTCCCACGGATCGTCGCTCGGCCGCTCGGGCACGCCGGTGCGGTTGTTGGCCGGCAGGAAATCGACGAAGTCGCGCGCGGCCAGCAATGCCTCGATGTCGTTCTCGAACGCGCAATCGGCAACCGACGACTTGGTGGTGTGGGTGATCGCGCCGCCCAGTTCCTCCTGGGTGACGACCTCGTTCGTCACCGTCTTCACGACATCGGGGCCGGTGACGAACATGTAGGACGAGTCCTTCACCATGAAGATGAAGTCGGTCATCGCGGGCGAATAGACCGCGCCGCCCGCGCACGGCCCCATGATGAGGCTGAGCTGCGGCACGACGCCCGACGCCAGCACGTTTCGCTGGAACACCTCGGCATAGCCGCCCAGCGACGCGACGCCCTCCTGAATCCGCGCACCGCCCGAATCGTTCAGCCCGATGACCGGCGCGCCGACCTTCATGGCCATATCCATGATCGTGCAGATCTTCTGCGCATGGCGTTCCGACAGCGACCCGCCGAACACGGTGAAATCCTGGCTGAAGACATAGACCAAGCGGCCGTTGACCGTACCCGATCCCGTCACCACGCCGTCGCCCGGGATCACCTGATCCGGCATCCCGAAATCGACGCAGTTATGTTCGACATACATGTCGAGTTCCTCGAACGACCCTTCGTCGAGGAACACGTCCAGCCGTTCGCGCGCGGTCAGCTTGCCCTTGGCATGTTGCGCCGCGACCCGCTTTTCCCCGCCGCCGGCCCGCGCCGCCGCGCGGCGTTTCTCCAGCGCTTCGAGTGCTTCGAGCATCGTCTCTCCTTGGCCCGTTGGTCGGGCGTTTCTGCCCTTGTGCCAGCAGGAGGGGGCGAAGCGCAATATTCTTGCGTCACCCGAAGCGATAGCCCGACACGACCCAGCCCATGACCACGTCGCGATAGTCGCGAACGGCAATATCGTCGCCTCCCGCGCCAAGGGCGACCATCAGCGGCAACAGATGCTCCGCCTCCGGATGGGCGAAACGGGCGTGGGGCAGGCGTTCCCACGCGGCCAGCCGCTCGGCCCGCGTGGCCGGATCGGGGTCGGTGACGGCGGCGGTCAGGGCCGCATCCCATTCGTCCGCGACCGGCGTGACCGATGGCCCACGGGCGCGCAGATTGTGGAAGCTCATACCCGACCCGACGATCAGCACCCCTTCGTCGCGCAGGGGAGCGAGCGCCCGCCCCATCGCGATATGCGCGGCGGGCTCGAGTGCGCGGTCGAGCGACAGCTGCACCAGCGGGATGTCAGCACCCGGCACCGCGACCATCATCGGAATGAACACGCCATGATCCCAGCCGCGCGTTGCGTCTTCGGCGGTCGCGAACCCGGCATCCTCCAGCAGCCCCGCCGCGCGCCGCGCGACGTCGGGCGCACCGGCCGCGTCCCAGCGCAGATGATAGGTATGTTCGGGAAAGCCATAATAATCGAACAGCAGCTGCGGGCGTTCGCCGACATGCACGGTCGGCCGCTCCGCCTCCCAATGACCGGAGATCATCAGGATCGCGCGGGGCCGTTCGGGCAGCGATTCGATCAGCCCGGCCAGATAGGCCTGCATCGGCCGCCACATCGGATCGGGCGCCTCGCCGGGGTTCAGGAAGAAGCAGGGACCGCCGCCATGCGGCACGAAAAGGGTGGGGAGCGTCATGCCGTCACAGGTCGCGTGCCGGTCCGCCGGACTCAAGGCCATCCATGGAAACGACGCGTTTCGACTTGGCGTCGCGTGCGCGAAGCTCCTACAAGGTCGCCCGCATGAGCCGTTTTACTGTCAACAACCTGCCGCAGGAATATCGGCTCGACCCGGACACGCCGCTGCTCTGGGCGCTGCGCGACGTGTCGAACCTGACGGGCACCAAATATGGTTGCGGCACGGGCCATTGCGGTGCCTGCACCGTCGATGTCGACGGTCGCGCGGTGAAGTCGTGCCAGGTGACGATCGGCAGCCTCGAAGGGACGTTCGTCACGACGATCGAGGGGCTGGCGCGTGATCGCAGCCACCCGGTGCAGGCGGCGTTCCTCGCCGCGCAGGTCGTGCAATGCGGCTTCTGCATCCCCGGTTTCGTGATGGCAACGGTCGCGCTGCTGCGGCAGAACCGGGATCCGGGCGAGGCGGAGATTGCCGCTGCGCTCAACCATCTTTGCCGCTGCGGCATCTATCCCCGCCTGATCGACGCCGTGCGACAGGCGGCTGCCGCCGCGCGCGGCGACGCGACGCTCGAACCCCCGCCGCGCCCCGGTATCGACCGGGCCGAGGCCGCGCGCGAGACGCCGGCGCTGACCCCGCCGACAAGGTAATCCATATTCTTTCAATTCGCTGACGTCGCCATTCAGCAACGGTTGATCGCAGCCGTAATAAACCGCATCCACCGTAGCCGGCGACATCCGGCGGTGGAGGCAGACAATGAAGAGCCGTTTCCTGTTGGCCCTGTTGAGCGTGTCGGCGCTGGTCCCGACGGCAGCCATGGCCCAGGCCGAACCGGAATTGCGCGGCCCACGCGGCGGCCGCGAGCGGATCGAACGTTCGCCCGGCGGCGAATCGCCCGGCGCGCGTGCCGAATTCCGTAACGACATCCGCGTCGACGCGCCGCAGCCGCGCCCGGAACGGCCGCGCATGGAACAGCAGCGCAACGACCCGCAGCGCGGTGGCGATGCGCCGCGTTGGCAGGATCGCGGTGAGCGCGGCGATCGTGGGGATCGCGGCGGGTTCGACCGGCCGCGCCCCCCGCGCGACGGAGACGGACAGGTCGATCGCGAAGCGATGCGCCGGAACTGGCAGCAGGGTGATCGTGGCGGACGCGACTGGCGGCCGGAACCGTCGCCCGCGCCGCAGCCGAACGATCGCGATTTCCGCACGCCGCCGCGCGACGGGCGGGGCCAGATCGTCCGTGATGCGCTGCGTCGCGAATGGCCGCGTACCGATGGTCGGGGCCAGCTGGAGCGCGAGCGGCAGGACCAGTGGCGTCGTGAACAATGGCGCCGCGAACAGCAGAATGGTGGCTGGGATCGTGACACGCGCAATCGCGGCTGGGATCGGGACAACTGGAACCGGGGCGACCGTGACTGGGATCGCGGCAATCGCTGGGAACGCGGCGGCCAGTGGGATCGTGGCTGGCGTCGGGACGACCGCTATGACTGGAGCCGCTATCGTCAGCAAAATCGCGGCCTGTACCGCCTGCCGCGCTATTATGCGCCGTCGGGTTGGAGCTATGGCTATCGGCGGTTCGGCGTCGGCGTGACGCTCAATTCCTACCTGTTCGGATCGAACTACTGGATCAACGACCCGTTCTA
>CAJYRU010000439.1 GCA_913777295.1 uncultured Sphingomonas sp.
TTCCACACCCACATACCACGCGTTGTCGCGGGCGAGGGCGGGAGTTGCGAGCGCAGTGGTCGCGAGCGCCAAAGTGACGGCAAGCTTCCGCATTCTAGTCCCCTTTCACAGTTGTCCTACGGACAGCGCAAACCAAGTACCGAAGCGTTAGTTTCCACGCAAGCGCACAAATTATGCGCTGTTGCAGGAAAGACACGGTTTTCACCCCGCAATCAGGCCGTGCGCCCGCAATGCCGACAAGATCGCCGCCACTGCGGAACGAGCCTCTTCGTCGCGGGTCGTGCCGCCGCCCGGTGCCGCGATCGCCGCCTGCTGCTGGCCCACCACCGCCATGCCGTCGATGAGGATCCGGCGGGCACGTACTTCGCCATAGCGCCACTGACCGCCGCGGAACTCGGCGGTCGTTTCGCCTGCGGACCACCATAGCCGCATTCCCTCCCGCGGCAGGACGAACCGCCACCCGCCCTCGGTCATCCCCGCAATCTGCCCGGCCTGTCCGGCCCATGCACCGGTCGGCGCGGCGCCGACGATCCAGCACTGCCCGACCGTCGCCGCGGCCGGCGGCACGTCCTGCCCCACGGCGGCGACGCATCCGTGCAACAGCAGGTCGATCAGCATAAGCGCTTCGTTATGCACCATTTCCTTGTGCGACTGCGCAACGTGCAACAGCGGCAGGGCAAGGCGGTTGGTCAGCTCGTTCATCGCGACGTCTCCGGGGAATAGGACAGGGTTGCAGGGGGCGACAGGCCGTTGGTACCGATCTGGCGCACCTCGATCGTCGTCGCTCCGCCCCCCTCGGCCGGGCGCCATTGCGGCTCGGCCAGCTCGACCGATTGTTCCGCGCCCGCCGCATCGATCACGGTCAGCCGATATGCCTCGCGCTCCTCGACCAGGGGGACGTCGACGCCATCGCGCCACGGGGCGGCGCCGCGCGCCCGGCGATGCCAGCGCAGCAACAGACCCTGCCCGTCGCGCGTCATCGACAGGCCGACCGGGGCCGGCGGCACCAGCCAGCGCCCGGTCGGGATGATCGTCGCGGTTGCGACGTCGTCGTCGCTCAGGCCGACGCCCATTACCCCGACAGGCGTTCCGACCGCCACCTCGTCGATCCGCCGCAGCGTGGGCGGATCGAGCAGGACGAACGCCTCGCCCGGCCGGTGCGCCGCCATCCCCCGCTCGGTGCCGCGTCGCCCCCGCCACAGCCGTGACAATCGCCAGCGCGCGGTGCCGATCCGAACCGCCGAGGCGAACTGGACGATCTCCTCGCCGACCAGCGCGGCATTGCCGCCGCGATCCATCGCCGCCGCGTCGATGCTCTCCAGCACCATCGGGTCGTGCGACAGCACGACCTCGATCGTCGATGCCCGATCCTCGACCAGCGCACTGCGCGGCGCAGGGGGCATCGTCACCGTCCCGAACACGCCGGGGGCGGCGGTCTCGCCCAGTTCGCGCCACCCGCCCGCATCGCTCCCGATCGACAGCATCGCCCGGCGCCAGCCCGCGCCCGTGCCGGCGGCGACCACCCCGACCCACGGCACCGCCCCGGCATCGTCGCCGGGCAGCTCGACCAGCCGGAGCGCGGTCCGCCCCGCCACGACGTCGGCGGCCAGCTGCGGCGTACCCGTCGCCGGCGGCGCGGCCTGTCCGGCGTCCGCGATCCGCACCAGCTCCAGCGTGATCCGCATCGCCTCGATCCGGCTGCGCCGTACCCGCCACTGCCCGGCCATACCCGGCAAGGTCACCCGGTCGCCCGGCGCGAGATCGATCGCCTGCCAGTCGAGCGCGATCGTCCGGACGTCGCGCGCCGCGCTGCCCCGCATCGCCATGTCGCCCGCGATTCGCGCCGCCGTCGCCGCATCCATCGCGGCGGGCAGCTCGATCCGCAGCATCCGGCCCGCGCCGCCGGGTCGCAGCACCTGCTGCACCCCGGCCTGATAGTCGCGCGCGATGTCGTGATAGGCGATGGCGACATCGACCGGCGCGCCCGGCGGGCGCCGCCATGCCGGTGCGTCGATCGGCAGCGCCGCATCGGGCAGCGCCCGCGCGACGCCCGCCCCGATCCGCAGCCGGGTGCCATCGCCGTCCGGCGCATACCATCCGCCCAGCGGCGCGACGATCGCCTCCACCGCGTCGCGCACCCGCTCGCCACTGGCGGCATAGCCTGCCAGCACCGGCCCCGGCACGTCCGCGCGGATCGCGCCGCCGCCCAGCGTCTCGACGATCGTCCCGACACCGATCGGGCCGGCATCGGCCTCGACTTCAAAGGTCAGCGACGGGATGCGGTTGCCGAAATCGGCCAGCGCTAGGTCCTCGAACACGGCATAGGCGATACCGCGACAGGCCGGCGCATCGCCGATCCCGACCAGGCTGGCAATGAGGGGATCGGGCATCTGCGCCTCGTCCCCGGGATACCAGCGGAACCCGCCGGTGCGCGTCTTCCAGTCGCCCGCCGCCCCGCGCAGCAGCTTCCCCTCCGCCCAGATGCGGCCGATGCCCCGGATCGGCCGCGACGACAGCGCAACCGCGAACGACGCAGTATAGCTATAGCGGGTCGTGCGTGCCGCCCCCTTGCCGCTGGTCGCCGCCGCCTCGCGCAGGTCGGTCGCCCAGATCACCGTGCCTGCCACCCGCATCGTTCCGAACAGCTTCGGGATCTGCGCGCCATAGCTGGAGAGCTGCACCTGCAACTCGCGCAGCCGCGGCCCCTGCCGTGCCGGCCCGCCGAACACCGCCCCGTCGATCGCTCCGCCCGCCACGCGTCCCAGCGCCGCCCCCACCGGCCCCGCCACCGCGCCGCCCAGCGTCGTCAGCACCATCGTCGCCATCGTCCTCCTCCCGTTTGCGCCAGATGCCGACGACCGGCCATGGCGGCGGCCCCGGCCGTTCGACCACGCCCCGCGCCATCGCATCGGCGTGGATCACGCCCCACCCGGTCGCGAGCGCCAGGTGCAGCTGCCCCGGCCCGCTTGTCATCAGCAGCGCATCGCCCGCCGCCGCCCGTTCGACCCGCCGGAACGCCTGGCCCAGCACGGCCACCGCCCGCGCCACATCGCCACTGCGCGCCGGATAGTCCGCCGGCACCGCTATCCCATGCGCCCAGCCGACCAGCCCGACGCAGTCGAACCCCTCCTCGGGGGTCCGCCCCTGCCGCCGGAACCGGCAGCCCAGCGCGCTGCGCGCCCGTGCGACCGCGCTCATCCGCCCGGATAGCGGGTCAGAAGGTCGATGCCCGGCAGATGCGGCTCGCCCCGGAAATTCGCGACGTTGCCGAACCGGTCGCGACAGGTCGCGAGCGTCCCGTCACACCCCTCGCTCAGCTCGACCAGCGCGCCCGCGCCGTCAAAGGCGGGCGGAGCCTCCAGCGTCACGCCCTGCGCATCGGCGGCCACGATGAACGCCGACAGCCCGCCATTTGCACCGCCGATCCAGCGCAGCCGCCCCCGCGCAAACCCCGCTCCCGCAGTCAGCACCAGCCGCGCGCCGTCCTGCGACGTCACCCGCACCATCGTCCGCCGCCCGCGCATCGCCACCCGGCACCGCCGATCGCCCAGCGTCGCGCGGCATCCGGGCGAGGTCGCCTCGACCACCGCAGCCTCCAGCCGCACCTCGCCGCCCAGCAGTTCGGCGGCAAAGCGCCCCCGCCCGGTCTCGACCGTGCCGATCCGTCCGCTCGCCACCGGCACCGGCACCCCCGGCCGTTCCCAGTCGAGCGCGAACACCACCACCCGCGCCCCGTCATAGCGCCCGGCGCGCAGGTCGCCTTCCCGGATCGCGGCATGGGACAGCGCCCCCTCGACCGACATCGCCGGCGCCTCCAGCGTGTCGTCGCGCACGATCGCCGAAGGAGTCATTCCCGGCGCCGCGCGATAGGCCAGCCCGTCCACCACCAGATCGCGGTCATGCGCGGTCAGGCCGATCGTCACCCCGTCGCATCGCTCGATCCGCCAGCACAATGTCAGCGTCGACACCGCGCTCATGCCTCGCGCACCTCGATCAGCGGCACGCTGGCCGCGACACCGGCGCCATGCGTCGCGCGCGCCACCTGCAACCGGTCCTCGGCAAAGCGCACCGGCACATCGAACGCGAACCCCGCCGTCACCGCCACGCCCTTGGGCGGCGCGACGTCCAGCAGCACGACACCGCCCGCCCCGACGGCAAATCCCTGCGTCTCGACACCGCCCACGCCGACCCGCACGCTGCCCGCCACCGGCCGCGTGATCCGCCGCACCATCTGCCCATAGCGCTTCACCAGCGCGAACCGCGTCGTCACCCCGTCGCCGGTCCCGATCACCACATCGCCGAACCCCGGCGTCGCAGCGGTCGAGTGATCGAACGGGTCCTGCAACCGGAACGCCCGTGCCGGCCCCAGCCGTGCCCGAAAAAAGTCGAGCAACACCGCCACATCCGCCTGCGACCGCACCCCCGGCCCGACATCATAGCGGGTGCGCGGCTCCGCCCAGTCGACATTGCGCGCCTCATGCCCGCCCGCCGCCACCGCGATCGCGGTCGACGTCTCGGGCATCACCTCGGCTTCCGCACCCAATGCCAGCGGAAAGCGCACGTCATCGAACGCCTCCATCGCGCCCTCCTCCTCGAAATAGGTGAACCCGTCGCGCAGCACCTGCGGCAGCGCCCAGACGAAGGTGTCGGCCACCCCCCGCGCCCGCGCCGCATCGGCGGCCCCGGCGATCGCCCGCCACTGCCCGCGATCCTCGCGCTGCAGGACGAAGCCCGCGAAATAATGCTGTTGGTGCGTGGGATAGCCGAGCCGAACCCCCGCCGCCGCAACGCCGCGCGCGGTCGCCCCGACATTGCCGGTCGCCGCCCAGTCATAATCCTCCAGCTGCAGCAAATCGAATGCCGGCCGTGCCCAGCCGACCGGCAGGTTCGCCCGGCCGACCTCCGGGCTGTCGGCATTGAGGATCGTCGGCAGATAGACGAGCAGCAACGCCTCCTCCGCCCCCGCCCCCCGTGCCGCCGCGACCAGCGCCGCCGTCGATCCGGCCAGCAACGCCCCTGCCCGGTCGAGCAACGCCCGCTTCGGCCCGTCGAGATTGCCGCGCACATCGTCGATTACCGGCGGATCGCCACCGAACGCCGCCCGCGCTGCGGCATCATACAGGCAGATGCGGTGATCGGGGGTCACCCACCACCATGGCTCGCCGACCTGGAACCGCCCGCGCCCGGCCGCCTGCCGCCCGATCCCGACGAACGCCTGCGCCGCCGCCTGCAGATAGGCCATCGCCTGCGGTTGCGCCGGCGACAACAGGGTCGACGGCGGCACCCACCCGGTCAGCGCGGGCGATCCATCCGCCGCCCGCTGCTTCCAGTCGCCCCAGCAATGCGCGTCGAACAATTCGTAGCTGAGCGACCAGATCACGTCATAGCCGAGCGCACGGCCACGCACCGCGAAATCGCGATGCCACGCGACACAGGCCGCGTTCAGCACGCCCCCGGCCAGCGATACGAATAGCCCATCACCCGACCGCTCCAGCCGGAAATAATGGCTCATCCCGACATAATGGACGAGGGCACCGCGATACCCCAGCCGCAGCGCATTGTGCAGCAACCGCTCCGGCGTCAGGTGATAGCTGTCGTCATAGCCGCTGGCGATGCGCAGCCCATGTTCGGGCACCACCACATCGCCGATCCCCAATACCGAGCCCGGCCCGTCGCAGCGGATCGCAGACATCTCCGCCCACCCCTCGACCGGCGCGGCCAGCATCCCGCCGCCCTCGGCATAGTCCGGCGGCACCAGCGACACGAACATCCGGTCGACATCACCTGCCCAGACAGGCACCCCATCCTCGGGCAGCTTGTATCCGCCGACCACCGTCGCGAAATCGATGACGACCTCGGCATCCTCCGGCGTGCCGGTCGCGTAATTCCACAGCCGCACATACCAGCTGCGCGCGACGCCCGCCGCATCGCGCCCCTCGATGGTCAGCACCGGGCCATGCCGCGCATCCAGCGGCCTTATCCCGCCGGAGCGCCAGCGGAACCGCAAGGTGCAGTCGCGATAATCGCGCACCGTGTCATAGCGCAGCAGCACATGGTCATGGACATCCTCCGATGCCCAGATCAGCCCGGCCAGATCGTCCTGACGATAGTAGACACAATCGACGCGCAACGCATCGGCGCCGGTCGTCACGACCGACGCCATCATCGGACGCGGAAAATCGACCGTCCAATAGGCAGGGTCGAAGCGCGACAGCACGCCCGTCTCCTGCACGGTACGCGTGTCCGCCAGCCAATATCCCATGACTCACGCCTCCATCAGCGCGGCACGCACCGCGCGGGCGACCTGGCGACCCGACTGTTGCAGCGCGCGCGGGGCATCGCCGCCGGGCGCATGGACCGTGATCGCCACCCGCACCTCGCGTCCGCCGCCATTCGGTGCCGCCACCACCTGTCCGCTGCTGGTCGGCACGAACAATTCCGGTCCGCGCTCACCGACCCAATAGGGTCGCTGCGGGCTGACCGGACCGCCCGTCGCCCGCCCCGGCGCCCCGCCGATCAACTGCCCCAGCAGCCCGATCAGCCCGCCACCGCCCCCCGGCTGCACCGCGCCGACCACGGCGGCGGCCGCAATCTCGCCCAGCACCTTGATCGCCGTATCGCGCAGATCGTCGAAGCCCAGCTTGCCGGAGCGGATCGCGCGCGCCAGCGTGGTCTCCACCGCCCGCCCCGCCCGGTCGATCCCGCCGGCAAACGGCCCGTCGAGGCTCGACTGCATCGTCGCCACATCCTGCGCGAACCCGGCGGTGTCGGCGCGCACGCGCACGACCAGCCGTTCGATTTCCTCATCCATCGGGAAAACGCTCCTTCAATCGATCGATCGTGGTCCGGTCGCAGGGGTCGGGCGCATCGCCCCGCACCGCCTGCACCAGCGCGCCCAGCTCGATGGGCGTCGCGCGCCAGAACGCGTCCGGCCCCCAGCCGAACGCCACTCCCGCCAGCCCGGCTGCACGCGCAGCCGCCTCGGCAAAGCTCACCGCCCGCCCAATATCTGCGCGATCAGGATTTTCAGCGCCGGGGTCGCCGCGGCCAGCCCGCCTGAAGTCACCCCTTCGGCAAAGGCATCGCGCCCCATCGGTGCCGGATCGCGCAGGCAATGCCACAGCAGCGCGACCAGTTCGGCCAGCGTCAACCGCCCCGCCGCCGCGCGTTCGACCAGGGCGAACAGCGACCCGACCTCCCCCTCCGCCGCAACCAGCGCGGCAAAGCTCGGCCGCAGCACCAGCGTCTCGCCATTAACGCGCAGGCTCGCCTCACCCCGCACCGGGTTGGCCGGCGCGTTCATGCCGACACCACCGGACCGGACGATTCCAGCGCCAGCGTGTAATTGCGCTCGCCATTATAATCGCCGGCATAGTCCAGCCGCGTGACCAGGAACCGCCCGGTCATCGTCTCGCCGCTCTCGAAGCTCAGCCGATACTCGTCGATCACCCCCGACAGCGCATTGCCGCGCAGCCGCACCTCCGCCGCCGACCCGGTGAACACGCCTGCCCCGCTGACGCTGACCGACCGCACCCCCGCCCCCGACAGCAATTCGCGCCACCCGCCCGAATCCTTGCTGGTGATCGCCACCGCCTCGCCATTGACCGACAATTGCGTCGTCCTGAGGCCGGCGACCGTCGCATAGGCCACCGGCACTGCCCCGTTCCCGATCTTCAACAGGAACGCACTACCCTTCTCCGCCGCCATCGCTGTTCTCCTCAGAATAACCGTCACCCCAGCGGAGGCTGGGGTCTCCCACCGCATCACGCGACGCCCGCCAAGCGCCTCCCACACCCCGGCCGTATCCCCGGGCAGGCGGGGATCCAGGGCCCCAAACGCCACCGCCCGCAAAGCAATCCTGGACCCCCGCCTGCGCGGGGGTACGGGCTGGCGCAGGGACGGTCCCCTACCCCTTCGTCATTCCCGCGAAGGCGGGAATCCATTGCCGCCGACGCCCGTGACACCATCGCAGCCGCGCCGCGATGACGAGTGACCGCGATCTCACCCCGCCAGCATCCGCACCCGGAACTCCAGCGCGCCGATCCACCCGTCGCCGTCCCGCACCACCCGGCTGCGCGCGAACGACAGGCTCACCACCCGCCATCCCGCCAGACCGGCCGGCGCCGACAGCACCGCCCCCTCCGCTACCGCCGCGATCTCGCGCAGCCGCGCCGGCACCTCGCCGCGATCGAACAACTGCACGATCACCCGCCCCTCGCGCCCGGCGGCATCCTTGGTGCCCCAGTCGGTCAGCACGGGCGTATCGACCACCACATAGGGCCGCGCGGACCGCACCGGCGGCGCATCGAACACGCTCGCGGTCGTCAGCACCGCCCGCAGCCGCGCGACCAGCATCGCCTGCAACAAGGTCCCTGCGATCATCGCCCCCACCCCGCCATGTCGTGCAGCCGGGGATCGCCGATCGTCCGACGCACCAGCCCCCGCCCCGACAGCACCACGCCATCGCCCTCGACCGCCACCGCCACGCCCGGCACCTGTCCCGCCGCCGTCGCGACCCGCTCCCGCACCGCGTCCGTCCGGCGCGCCGCGATCGCCTCGGCCCGTGCGATCGCCCCGATCATCGCCGCGCTCCCGCCAGCCGCATCCGCCGCCACGGTCGCCACAGCGCCCCCACCGCCGCCGGAGGGGCAGCCGCTGCCGTCCGCGCATCGAACAGGTGCGCGACCAGCAGCACGATCCCCTGCGCCACCGGCGGCGGCACCGCCTCCCACGTCGCCGCCAGCCCCGCGACGAAGCGCACCGGCCCCGCCGCCGCCATCCGCACCCATCCCGTGCCGGTCGCATCGATGTCGATCGCCACGACCGGCGCGACGGCGGTGATCGCGGTCACCGGCGCGACCGGCAGCGGCCGCCATTCGCTCGCCGCCGCCATCATCGCCTCATGCGGCCGCGCGATCAGGGCGGTGCCGGTATAGGCCTCGGCCAGCGCCAGCGCGCTTTCCGCCAGCCGGTCGATCACCATGTCCTCGGCGGTGCCGGTCACCCGCAGATGGTCGCGCGCCGCCACGCGCACCCCCGCGATCACCGCCGCCGGAAAGGGCGCTGTGGTCATGTGATTCTCCTGAAGTTTCTGATCCGCTCACGCGGATGGGCGGTGCCGGCCCGCTCCCCCTCCCCGCCACCCACACGGTACAATCGATGGGTGGCGGGGAGGGGGAGCGGGCCGGCACCGTCTCGGGGCGGGGTTTCCCCCCGCCCCGCCAAATCAAGCCGCGATCTTCAGCAGCTTGATCGCCTCCGAATTCATCACCGCCCCGCCGACCCGCCTGGTGGCGTAGAAATGGACGAACGGCTTGTTCGAATAGGGATCGCGCAGGATCTGCGTCTCGGTCCGCTCGGCGATCAGATACCCCGCCTTGAAGTTGCCAAACGCGATCGGGAACGTGCCCGCCGCGATGTCGGGCATGTCCTCCGCCTCGACCACCGGGTATCCCAGCAGCGTGTTCGCCTGCCCCTGCGCCAGCCCCGGCGTCCAAAGGAACGCACCGTCCGCCGTCTTGAACTTGCGGATGCGCGCCGCGGTCTGCGCGTTCATCACCCAGCACGCCCCCTGCCGGTAACTCCCGCGCAGGGCATGGACCAGGTCGATCAGCCGGTTTTCCGGCTCGCTCCCGAAATCGCCCGCCGCACCGCTGGGCAGGTGCTGCAGCGTCCCGAACGGCCGCACCGCATCGCCGGTCGCGTTGGTGGGATAGCTCAGGAACCCGCGCGGCCGCCCCACCCCGCTGCCGCTGACGAACGCCTGCCCCTCGGCCCGCGCGAATTCGCCGGCAATCTCCCCGGCAAGCCACGCCTCCACGTCGAACGCGGCATCGTCCAGCATCGCCTGGCTCGCCGCCGGATTGGCGTACAGCTCGCCCATCGGCGGGGCGATCTCGTTGAAGGTCGGGGTCGCCGTTTCCGGCCGCGCGCCCGCCTCGCTCGCCCAGCCCGACGGCGTGGCACCGCTGGTCACCAGCTTGCGATACCCCGCCGACCCCACGCTCACCACATTGGCGATCGCGCGGATCGGGCTGGCATTCTTCAGCGTGGCCCCGATCATCGCGTCGATCTCGCGCGGCACGGCATAGCCGCCGCCCGCATCGGACGTCCCCGCCACCGCCTTCGTCTCGACGGTCATGCCGCTGCGCACGAACGCACCGAAGCCGCCCCCCGGCGCCCCCGCACTCAGCATCGGCCGGCTCGCCCCCGCCGCCACACCCGAAAAGCTCCCTGCCAGCGTCTCGATCGTCATACCCGTCGTCCCCATGAAAAGGGGGCGCCGCGTGATTGCGACACCCCCGTTGGAAAAGTTGTTGAAGCGGGTCCCTTTCACCCGTCCTCGACCGCATGGATGCGCGCCAGCGCCTGCATCGGCTGCGCGACCACGCTCACCTCGATCAGCTGGGCGGCGGCGATCGTCCGCCATGCGCCCTGCCGCACGGACAGCGCCCGATACCCGAACGACAGCCCGTCGATCGCCCCTGCCCTCACCAGCCGCGCCGCCTCTCCACCGTCGATCCGCCCGATCACGCGCAGCCCCCGCGCATCCTCGCCCAGCCACTCGACCGTCCCGATCGGATCGCCCCGGTGCTGCCACAGCAGGGGCACCGCCCCCGCCGCCGTCAGCGCGCCGGGCAGCACGACATCGCCACCCCGATCCGCCCGGCCGAAGATCGCCGCATAGCCGGCGAACCTCACCGCGCCCATTCGGGCCACCCGGTCTTAACCGCGATCCCGACCAGCAGCAGCGCGAACGCCATCCGCATCACCCACGCCACCGCCGCCCTGACAGCCGACCGCTTGGCATCGCGCCACGCCTTCAGCAGCTCCCGCAGCTCCTGCACATCGCCCGCCGCCGCCGCATCGGACAGCCCGATCCGCGCCATCGCCCGCGCGGCACCCAGCTCGCCCGCCTCCTCCGCAATCGCGCGCAGCGTCTGCAGGTCGGCGCCGTCCTCCGCCGCCTGCCCCATCAGCTGCGCCAGCAGCCCCGGTTCGCCCATGTCTTGTCTCCCGCCTGTCGCCGCGCTAGCCCCACGCAAGTGAGACCGCGCCTCCGCATCATCGCCGCCGCCTTCGCCGCGGCCCTGCTCGCCTTCACCTTCGCGCTGCCGTTCCTGAAGGGGAAAAGCTGCCTCGACGCCGGCGGCAGCTTCGACCGCACGACGCTGGTCTGCACGCCGGCGCGTTGATGGTCGGGCGGCTCCGGCCCGCTCCCCCACCCGGCCACCCACACGGTATGCTCGATGGGTGGCCGGGTGGGGGAGCGGGCCGGAGCCGCCCATCCGCGTGAGCGGATCAAACTAGCGCCCTCACATCCCCACCAGCCCCCGCTTCTCCTCCGGCGTCAGGAAATCCGCCCCCGCGACCCGCGCCCACAACTGGTCGCGCTCGTCGCT
>CAJYRU010000440.1 GCA_913777295.1 uncultured Sphingomonas sp.
CGAGAATATCCGCGATGCGGCGAACGCCGGGCATTACGACCGGGTGCTGGTACTCGTCGGCAATCTGCATGCCCGCAAGACGATGGTCGGTGAGGGCCAGGATGCGTTTCGGCCGATGGCGATGCAATTGGCGCCTGCCGACCAGATCGTGACGCTGAACATGGTCACGGCAGGCGGTACGATGTGGAATTGCCTAATGCGCCCCGGCGTCGACATCGCGGCCGGTAAGCCTATCCCGGACGACGCGATCGAATGTGCCAGTCGCTCAACGCGCGGCGAGGCGAAACTAGGAAGCCGTCCTTTCATGACGATCGGGACACCCGATGGATTGGTCAACGAGGGGGGCTATGACGGCATCTTCTGGCTGGGGCGGGTCAACGGGTCCGAGCCAGCGCTGCCTAACCGTTTTCTGCGTTCACCATCCTGATGAGACCAACCCGGCCGTCTCACGGGCCGTTGGCGTCCGGTGTAGAGGCGGAAAGTCATTGGTATGCTGACGCTACGCCGCGAACCGCTTTTCTTGATTGGGAACGAGACTGTCCGAAAACTCGGTGATGGGCGCGGATGACGCACTGCGTCTGAAGCATTGTGTCCTTCTGATGCTGTTGGTGGCCATCTGTCGCATCTCCATACCCCTCCAGCACACGTATCTTACGCGTCAAAGCAGGAGGGCAGAGTTTTCGGACAGTCTCGAACGTATTATGAGACGGCCGCTGGGCGACGACGCTACGCGGATTGCCGCGCAAGACCCGCAGGCGTTCGAGCGGCAGACGATCGATCGGGCAGTGTTAGGGCCAGGTCGCTTCCGGAAGGGAACGACCGTGGTCATCTCTTTGGTATGTTGAGAGCCTAGCGGCTGTAGCAGCGATTTGGAAGACGACATGACCTTGCATCCCAATCGCCGATCGCTACTCGCGGGGCTTGCCTCTGTCGGCCTTGCCGCAGTTGGTCCGGCATTTGGCGCGGCCCGGAATAACCGCCGGCCCGGTATCGCGATCACGATCGACGATTTCGACTTGTCCGACACCGCGCTGTTGAGCGGCGAAGCACGCGATGCGGCCATCCGTGCCGCTCTGAAGCGTCACAAGATCAAGGCAGGCGGTTTCGTTGCGGGCAAATATGTGGATGCTGCACTCAGCCCGCAGATCCTGTCCGCTTGGTCGAATGACGGCCACCTCCTCGGCAACCACAGCTTCTCTCACCGATACTTCAGCGGCACCGATCCGAACGGCCTGATGGCGGACATCATGAAGTGCGAGCCATTGCTGTCGGGTTATCCCGGTTTCCGCAAGCTGTTCCGGTTCCCCTATCTGGCAGAGGGCCGGACAGCGGAAGGACGCGACGCGATGCGCGCGCTGCTGAAGCAGCATGGCTATGCGAATGCGCATGTGACGATCGACACATCGGACTGGTTTATCGACAACCGGCTGAAGGCACGATTGAAAACTGAGCCGTCGACATCGCTCGACCCGTACAGGCGTTTCTACCTCGATCACATGTGGGACCGCGCGACCTTCTACAACGGTCTGGCGCAATCGCTGTTCGGCCATTCGATCGACCATACGATCCTGCTTCACCATCGACTGACCACCGGACTTTTCCTGGACGACATGCTGTCGATGTTCAAAAAGCGAGGGTGGCGGCTGATCGATGCAAAGACGGCCTTCGCCTCACCAATCTTCGCGATGGAACCCGGCGTCCTACCAGCGGGACAGAGCCTCGTTTGGTCGGTCGCGAAGGCGGATGGCCGATTTGACAAGCTCTTACGCTTTCCGGGGGAAGACGGGGAATATGAAGGCCCGAAAATGGACGCTGCTGGTCTGTGACCCTCCCCGCGAAACGGCCTGCGCTTTCCTGAAAACGAACGACCAGCGGGACGACCGCAGCCGTCCCGTTTGGGATCGATTTCGAGAACGCTTGCGCCGTCTCGCTGTCCGTTCGTTTCCGGAAACGCAGCATCTTGTCGAGGGACCACCCCTGTGAGACGCTGCTAACCCTGCAATCCAGAGGCTAGACATGAAGAACGCCAGAACCCGCTACTTGCCGATCGTCATAGTCCCCGCGATCATGCCGGCGGTGCTTACGCCGCTATTGGTGAGCCAACATGTGCCGGACAACCTGATCGGCGGGGCAATGGGCGTTTCGATCGGTTTGGCGATCGTCGGTCTTGTTCGGATGAAGAGAGGTCCTGGCCGCTGCGCTAAAATCAGCTGACCCTGCCGAGGGTTTCGGCACCCGTGATCGAAATTCCCTTTTCTCGATCGTTTTCGATACTGCGTCCAGAAGCGGGCGAAGTTCGTAAGCTCAGCCGCTTAGTGCCTTTCGTTGCAGCACCACCGGTATATTCCTTACGTCAATCTCAAAACCTATAATCTGAAAACCGTGCTTCAGATTAAGAATGATCATTGCGTTGTTGGTGGCACGTGCACGGGTCTCTATATGTGCGTAGCCGTTTGCTAATGCGGCTTGGTGTTGCGCGAACATGAGGCGGGAGGCAATTCCATGGCGTCTGCTATTTGGTTCGACGCCACCTAACCAACTAAAGAAAACACTGCTGCTCAGTTCATAACCTAATTTGAAACCGACATTCTTCCCTTTAAGCCTCGCCAGGATAAGGTGGGGGCGTCGAATACTGTCTAAGCGATCAAGGAAGTAATCAGTCGTCACCCCAGGTAGAATTTCGGCGCATAGCGGTATCACGATACCTTCAAGCTGATCAGTATCTGGCTCTAATGTAATCAATTCGAAATCAGTCACTTACCATGCACTCCTTTCCCGAAAAGGGTTCATCGCGAAAAAGGGTTCAGCATATTGGCGCTGTCCTTTATCAGTAGATCGAACTTGGCGATACCACCAGTGATGGAAGATAAGGTGCTGTCAAGCTACCTTTCCCGAAATTCGTTCCAGACCGTCCGAAAACCTGACTACGATTTCGGCGATATGGGCGGCCTTGAAAGCCGCATCAGGGGTTAGTGGATTTGCTGGCCGAGCGCCGCGCCATCGACATGGTGAGCGCGCTCGCCAACTGGACTATCAACACCCCAAAAATGACCTTTCTTATGGCCGGGGCGTCGGGGGAAGAGGTTCCAATACCGAGAAGTTCGTAAGCTAACAGCAAACCCACCGTGATGGTGCAGCCGATGTTGATCCAGAATGCGGTTTTATAAGCAGGTCCAAACTTCATTGCTCACCTCTCGGATGCAGGTCTGATACGGCTCGAACGAAAGAGCAATCCGCCTGATTCCCTTGCCTGAAGACAATGGATATGCCGTGTCTATGGCATACATCGAAGGTCATGCTCGGGACCAGGCGCTGCTCCTGCCGGCGTCGGTCGAGGACTATGTGGGAGCAGACAACCCGGTGCGGTTCATCGACGCCTTCGTCGATGACCTCGATCTGGGCGGTGCCGGTTTCACGCGGGCGCGGCCGAAGGCGACGGGGCGGCCCGGTTACGATCCGGCCGACATGCTCAAGCTGTATCTCTACGGCTACCTCAACCGGGTGCGGTCGAGCCGGCGCCTGGCGGCAGAGGCAGCCCGTAATCTTGAGCTGATCTGGCTGCTGCGCGGGGTGCGGCCGGACTTTAGGACCATCGCCGATTTCCGCCGCGACAACCGCGCCGCGTTCAAGGCGGTGTTCCGCGAGTTCGTGGTGCTGTGCCGCAAGCTCGATCTGTTCGGGCGCGAGTTGCTGGCGGTGGACGGCACGCGGCTGAAGGCGGTGAACAGCCGGTCACGCAACCTCAGCCGGGAGCGGTTGGCGACGTATCTCGCTTCAGCCGATGCGCGAGTGGAGCGATACTTGGCCGAGCTTGACCAGATCGACCGCGGAGAGGATGCTGCTGGCACCGACCGGGCTGAGGCACTGGCGACAAAAATCGCCAAACTACGTGAGCAGCGCCAGGCGAGCATCGCGCTGCTCGGCCAGCTCGAGGAAAGTGGCGAAGGGCAGATCTCGCTCACCGATCCCGATGCGCGCGCGATGGTCGCTCACGGCAAGGTCACCATCGGCTACAATGCGCAGGTGGCGGTCGATGCGAAGCACAGCCTGATCGTCGAACAGCATGTCACCAACGCCTGCAACGACATGGGCCTGCTGTCACCCACCGCCAGCGCCGCGATGGAGGTGCTCGGCGTCGAGCGGATCGATGCCGTGGCGGACATGGGGTATCACAAGGGCGAGGACATCGAGGCGTGCGAGGCGGCCGGCATCACGCCCTACATTCCCCGCCCGCACCGAGGCGTCAACGTCAGCAACGGCCTCTTCCCCAAGGAGCGGTTTCGCTACGATCCGGCAGCAGATGCGTATCACTGCCCCGGTGGGCAGGTGCTCGACACCCGCTACAGCTCGGTGACGCGCGGGCATGTCACGGTCCAGTATTCCAACCCTGCCGCCTGCGCCGGGTGCCAGATGAAG
>CAJYRU010000441.1 GCA_913777295.1 uncultured Sphingomonas sp.
CCCTGCGTCGCGGCGATGCGCGAACGGCTGTCGGGCCACGACACCATCATCTGCAACGGCGCGGGCAATTTCTCCGGCTGGTGGCATCGCTACTGGCATTATGGCTGGAGCGGCACGCAGCTCGCCCCGACCTGCGGCGCGATGGGCTATGGCACGCCGGCCGCCATCGCCGCCGCGCTGAGCTGTCCGGAGAGGCTGGCGGTGGCGATCGCCGGCGATGGCGACTTCCTGATGAACGGGCAGGAGCTGGCGACCGCGATCCACAGCCGCGCCAACGTTTTGATCCTGCTGGTCGACAATGGCGGCTATGGCACGATCCGGATGCATCAGGAGCGCGAATATCCCGCCCGGGTCAGCGGCACCGCACTCACCAACCCCGATTTCGCCGCGCTGGCGCGTGCCTATGGCGCATGGGCCGAAACGGTCGAGACGACCGACCAGTTCGCCCCGGCACTCGACCGCGCCCTCGCACGGACCGGGGTGCGACTGCTGCACCTGAGGACCGACATGAACGTCATCGCCCACGGAACGACCATCGCCGCGATGCGGGCGCGTTAAGCGGCTTCAGGAAAACGTGCTGTGGGCAAGTTTCGCGGTACCGGCCCGCTTCGAAACCTGCTCTTTTGCAAGTTTCGAAACACCCATTAAGCCTATCGTATCGATTCCGACCTATCCCCCGGCGAAACAATCACTTTCCGGGGGATTTCCGTGAAGACCGTCGCGACCATCACCGCCGCCACGCTCGCCGTCGCCGCAGCCGCTCCGGCCGCTGCGCAGAGCATCGTCGAAACGCCGCTTGGCCCCCGCATCGAACTGCGCGCCGGTTGGGACCGGGTCGATGTCGTGACCGAACTCCATGACGGATCGGCCCGCGACGAAGTGACGACCGGCGACAGCGGCATCACCTACGGCGGTGAAGTCGGCTACGACATGGTGTTGTCGGGCGCGTCGGTGATCGGCGTCTATGCCGGGCTGTCGAAATCGACGCTCGAAACCTGTGACGACCTGTCGTTCGGCGCGACCGTGATCGCACGCGACTGCCTGTCGACCGGTCGCGAGATCGCGGTCGGCGGCCGCATCGGCTTCGTCACCGGCCCCAATTCGCTGGTCTATCTGAAGGGCGGCTACAGCAACGGCGAATTCCGCCGCGACGTCCGCGACCTGACCACGCCCGCCAACAATTTCCGTGACAAGACACGCCTCGACGGCTTTCACCTGGGCGCCGGCGGCGAAGTCGGCCTGACCAGCCGCGCCTATGGCAAGCTCGAATATCTCTACACCAACTATGCCGCCGACAAGGGCATGGTCGGCCAGTACCGCTACGAAACCGGCGTCGAACGCCATCACGTCGTCGCCGGCCTGGGCTACCGCTTCTGACACGAAAGGGGCCGCCCCGGTTTCCCGGAACGGCCCCTCGGCACCATCCGCCAGTACTTTGGCGGTACGCGGTACCTGTCAGCTCAGATCTTGTCGCCGAGCGCGCCCTTGACGCTGCCCTTGACGTCCTGACCCACGCCCTTCGCCTGCTGGGCCTCGCCCTCGGCTTCCAGACGCTCGTTGTCGGTCGCCTTGCCGACGGCTTCCTTGACGTTGCCGGCGATCTTGTTGCCTGCTGCGGCAAGCTTGTCGGTGAATTCACCCATGATCGGCTCCTTGCGGTTGCGCGGGGGTTTTTACCCTCGCTGGATTGCCCGGATACAACCGCCCCGCCCGCCGCCTTGTTCCATTAAATCTGTTTCATATCAGTCCGGCGAGCGGGCTGGACGGGTCGGCATAGCGCCGCCGCTGCATCCGTCCCGCGCGATAGCCCATGCGCCCGGCCTCGACCGCCGCCTTCATCGCCGCGGCCATCAGGATCGGGTCTTTCGCTTCGGCGATCGCGGTGTTCATCAGCACCCCGTCACAGCCCAGCTCCATCGCCACCGCCGCGTCCGACGCCTGTCCGACGCCGGCATCGACCAGTACCGGCACCTTCGCCCCTTCGACGATCAGGCGGATGGTGACGAGGTTCTGGATGCCCAGCCCCGATCCGATCGGCGCGCCCAGCGGCATGATCGCGACGGCGCCGGCATCCTCCAGGCGCTTCGCCGCGATCGGATCGTCGACGCAATAGACCATCGGCTTGAAGCCTTCGTTCGCCAGCACCTCGGTCGCGCGCAGCGTCTCGACCATGTCGGGATACAGCGTCCGCGCCTCGCCCAGCACCTCCAGCTTGACCAGGTCCCAGCCGCCGGCTTCGCGCGCCAGCCGCAGCGTGCGGATCGCACTGTCGGCATCGAAACAGCCGGCGGTGTTGGGCAGATAGGTGATCTTCTTCGGGTCGATATAGTCGGTCAGCATCGGCGCCTTGGGGTCGCTGACATTCACCCGGCGCACCGCCACCGTCACGATCTCGGCGCCCGACGCCGCGACGGCGGCGGCATTCTGCTCGAAATCCTTGTACTTGCCGGTGCCGACGATCAGCCGCGAGGTGAAGGTCTTGCCCGCCACGCTCCACGTATCGGCCGGGGCGTGGTCGCCGCCTCCGACGAAATGCACGAT
>CAJYRU010000442.1 GCA_913777295.1 uncultured Sphingomonas sp.
GGCGATTGCGGCCCTGCTGGCGGTCGGCGGCTGGTTCGGCTGGCAACGCGGGCAGTCGCGAGAGGCAACGACCGAGGGTTCGCGCGCGGAAGTCGCCGTACCCGAATCGGTCCGTCCGCGGGCCAATGCGCCCGAAGTCGTCAGCGTCGATGCCGGTCTCGACAGCAGCCTGCTGGCCGGGGCCACGCCGATGGCGCAGCGCGTTGCGGTCGTCGGGCTGCTGAACAAGCGTAACGGCGAAACCCGCGACCTGACGCTGAAGCCCGGACAGGCGGTGCGCGTCGGCGACGTGATCGTGCGGCTGCGCGCCTGCGAACGCACCGCGCCGTGGGAGCAAGAGCAATATACCGGCGCGTTCGTCCAGATGGACGTGCGCGGCACCGATGCAAAGTGGCGGCGGGCCTTTTCCGGCTGGCTGTTCAAGGAACGCCCGGCGCTGAACGTCGTGCTGCACCCGATCTATGACGTGTGGCCCAAGAGCTGCACGATGTCCTTCCCCGAAACCGGCCCCGATACGGTATCGGCCGGCGCAGGGGCGGCGGCACCGGCGGCCAGCGCCCCGCGCCGGTCGAGCGCGTCGAATGCGGCGGATACCAGCCCGGTACCGGCCGAATCGATCCCCAGCGCATCGGACAACAGCGTCGAATAGGTTTCGCGCGGGATTTCCACCGCGCCCATCGTCGCCAGATGGTCGGTCTGGAACTGGCAGTCGAGCAGCCGGAACCCGCCCAGCTTCAATCGCGCGACCAGCCATGCCAGCGCGACCTTCGACGCGCTGGGCGCGCGGCTGACCATCGATTCGCCGAAGAATGCCTGCCCCAGCGCGAGGCCGTACAGCCCGCCGGCAAGCCGGTCGCCGTCCCATATCTCGACCGAATGGGCGAACCCCATTTCGTGCAGCCGCAGGAAGGCCCGCTCGATCGTGCCGTTGATCCAGGTTTCGGGACGGTCGGATGCGCTTTCGGCGCACAGTTCGATGATGTCTTCGAACGCGACATCGGCGGTGACGCGGTAGCGGTCGGATGCGATCAGCTTGCGCAGCGACCGCGACACATGGAACGAGTTGAGCGGCAGCACGCCGCGCAGCTTTGGTTCGACCCAGTAGATGCTGGGCGCGTCGCGGTCGTCCGCCATCGGAAAGATGCCGCTGGCATAGGCGCGCAGGACCGTTTGCGGGTCCAGATCGAAATCGGGGGCCATTGGGCGCACCCTATCGTGCCGCCACCCGCTGGCAACCGCTCATTCGCCCGCCAGATAGCGGGCGACCGGTTCGATCATGTCCTCCGGGATGCGCCGCGCGATGACCGGCATCGTCGCCTGGTCCTTGCGTGCGTCGACCACTTCCTTTTCCCCGCGCCAGTGGCGCAGCCGTTCGGCGATATAGACCGATCGCTGGCCGTCGATCACCGGGAAGCGCTTGACCCCGGCGGCGTCGTGGCAGCTGCGGCAGGCGGGAAGCTGCTTGTCCGGCAGGCCGCGCTCGACGATCTGCCGTGCCGCCGCGTCGCCATTGCCGCCGCGTCCCGGCGCGATGCCGGGCATAACGGCGAAGCGCCGCGCCAGCGCCACGCGCTCTTCTGGCGTCAGCTGCGCGACGGCATTGCCCATCACTGCGCTCTGGCGACGGCCGGTGGCATAGGCTTCGAGTGCGGCGGCGAGATAGGCGGGGTTCTGGCCGGCCAGGATCGGAATGTCGCGCTGGCTGCGGCCGAGGCCATCCTCGCCATGACATCCGGCGCAGCTGTCGAACCGGCCGTTCGCCGCGCCGAAGCCCTGCGCATTGCTGCCGGCCAGTACGCGATATTCGGCCGGGGTCATCGTCGGCAGGCGACGGACGAAGGCGACCATGCGCTTTACCTCGTCCGGGCGGTCCTTCGCGGCCCACGCGGGCATCCCGCTGAACTTCACGCCATGTTCGAGGATCCAGAACAGCTGGCGGTCCGTCCATTCCTTCGCATTCTTCGACAGGTCGGGGGCGGGCGGCGTCGCGGCCTGCATCAGCGGCAGCGGACGGACACCCGGCGCGCCGTGGCACGATGCGCAGGACGACGCGTAATAGCCCGCCGCGCTGACCAGCCCGCTATCGTCCTTGGCGTCCTTGGGCGTCGAGAAGGCGGCACGGGTCTGCACCGAATTGCGCATCACCCAGTGCAGGAACCAGTCGGTCACCGGCCAATGCCCCGACGACGCGGCGACGTTGAACAGCCCCGACCAGGCGTACGCCATGCCCAGCGCGAAGATGCCGAGCAGCGTCACGATCACGCGCTTCCAGGTGAGGCGGATGGTCATGGCGTCGGCTCCGGGTGGCGTAGCAGGGTGGCGAGCAGGGCGAGGCCGCCGAGGAAATAGCTGGCGGCGCCGATCATCAGCATGACGACCCCGCCCAGTTGCTGGTCGGCCAGCGCATCGTGCATCCCATGCGCCATCGCCGGATAGAGCGGACGCGGCGCAAGGCCGATCAGCGCGCCGAGCAGCGTCATGTGCATCGAGGTCAACAACAGCGCGCCGACCCCCGCGGCGCGGCGGTCCGGCCCGGTGCCCAGCACGGCGGCCCACAGCAGCCACCCGGCCAGAAGGAACATCGCCTGTTCGACGATCATCGCCGCCAGATGCGTGTCGGCCAGTATCCTGAGCGCGGGCAGGTGCCAGCCCCACACCGTCGCCAGCTCGACCAGCGACATGGCGAGTGGGGTAACGGTCTGCGGCCAGCGGCGGGCCGGATCGAAGCGGGTGTCGGCAAGGCCGAAGGCGAGCAACGGCGCGGCGATGGCGACGGCGATCATGTGCCCGGCCATATGCCCGACCATCCCCGCCTGCGCCGCCGCCAGCCACCCAGCGGGGAGCAGCATGAGGCCGACGATCAGGCTCGCGCGCCTCATCGGCAATCCGTCAGGAACAGCACCGGCGCGGCGGTGAAGATCACGCCGACGAAGCTGAGCGCAGCCAGCAGCACGGTCGAAAAGGCAAGGAAGCGGATGCGGTCGCTGTCGGTGCCTTCCTCATGCGGCGGCGTATCGCCGGGGATGCGCGACTGGAGATGCGCGACGATTCCCGCCGCGAGGATCAGCGCGAGCGCAATCACCGTCCCGACCGTGTAGAGGATCGGAAAGCGCGGAAAGCCGCCCACCTTCGCGCAGTGGATCGCCGCCCACAGGTAGGAGAACAGGAAATGCACCGCCCACACCGTCGGCGGGACGATCAGCGACCAGAGCGTGACCTTCAGCTTGGCCACCATGCCGTGCAGCCCGCGCTTCATGCGACCCCCGGGAACAGGCCGATCGTCGCATAGGTGACGATGGCGGTGAGTGCCATGAAGTGCTGATAGACCGTGATGTTGCGCAGGTCGGCGTCATGCGTCGGCGTCATCCGCCCGGCGATGCTGCGTGCCAGCGTATAGGCCTGCATGATCGCGCCGATGCCGGCATGGGCGGTGGTCCAGATTACCAGCACCCACACGATCGCGGGATAGCTGTGCAGTTCGGGATCCAGCCCGGTGGTTAGCGGCCCCTGCAACCCGGCCCAGATGCCGGCAAGGCTGGCGAGGACGCCGAGCGCGAGCAATCCGCGCG
>CAJYRU010000443.1 GCA_913777295.1 uncultured Sphingomonas sp.
GCGTCCTGAACCGTACCGTGGTCACCGGTGGTGAAATCGTCATGCTGCCGCGCTTCGACGCCGGACAGGTGCTGGCGGCGATTACCCGGACGCGGGCGACGGCGATGCCGGGCGTGCCGACCATGTACCGTGCGCTGCTCGACCATCCCCGCCTCGCCGAAACCGATTTTTCCTCGCTGCGCTTCTGCATTTCGGGCGGCGCGCCGATGCCGCCGGAACTGAAGGAACGCTTCGAAGCCGCGACCAGCGCCACGCTGGTCGAAGGATATGGCCTGTCCGAAAGTTCGGGCGTGGTGTCGTGCAACCCCTATGCCGGACCGCAACAGCCCGGCACCATCGGCCAGCCGATCGCGCAGACCCGTGTCCGGCTGGTCGACAAGGAAGACCCGACCCGACCCGCGCCCGATGGTGAACCGGGCGAGATCGTCGTGGCGGGGCCACAGATCATGTGCGGCTACTGGCACCGCCCCGACACCGACGACACCACCTTCTGCACCGATGCCGACGGCACGAAATGGCTGCGCACCGGCGATGTCGGCACAATCGACGACGACGGCTTCATCCGCATCGTCGACCGGCTGAAGGACATGATCGCGGTCGGCGGGTTCAAGGTATTCCCGAGCGAAATCGAACGCATCCTCTACCACCACCCGGCCGTGCGCGAGGCATTGGTCGTCGGCCTGCCCAACGACTATCGTGGCGAAAGCCCCCACGCCTATGTCACCTTGGCCGAGGATGCCGATGTGACCGGCGACGCGCTGAAGGCATGGCTCAACCCGCAACTCGGCAAGCATGAACGGGTGGACGAAGTCGTCGTTCGCCTCGCCCTGCCCAAGACCATGATCGGGAAGCTCAGCCGCAAGGACCTGATCGCGGAGGTCATGGCGGAGCGGGCCTGATCGGCCACCCTTTCGACCGCGCGCCAAATCCGGTAAGGGCGCGGCCATGACCACCCCGAAAACCTTCCACGTCAAATCGTTCGGCTGCCAGATGAACGTCTATGACGGCGAACGCATGGCCGAACTGATGGCGGCTCAGGGCATGACCGCGACCGACGACGCCAATGCCGCCGATCTGGTCGTGCTCAACACCTGCCACATCCGCGAGAAGGCGACGGACAACGTCTATTCGGACATCGGCCGCCTGCGCAAGCACGGGTCCGACCCGATGATCGCCATCGCCGGCTGCGTCGCCCAGGCGGAGGGGGAAGAGATCGTCCGCCGCGCAAAGGTCGACGTCGTCGTCGGCCCGCAGGCCTATCACAACCTGCCGAAGCTGGTCGCCGATGCGGCGGCAGGCAAGCCCGCGCTCGACACCGACATGCCGCCCGAATCCAAATTCGGCCACCTGCCCGCCCGCCGGCGCAGCGGCCCGACCGCATTCCTGACCGTGCAGGAAGGGTGCGACAAATTCTGCACCTATTGCGTCGTGCCCTATACGCGCGGTGCGGAAATCAGCCGCTCGTTCGACCGGATCGTCGATGAGGCAAAGGCGCTGGTCGATGGCGGCGCACGCGAGATCATGCTGCTGGGGCAGAACGTCAATGCCTGGACCGACAACGACGGTCGCGGCCTCGACGCACTGATCCGCGAACTGGATCGGATACCAACGCTCAACCGCATCCGCTACACCACCAGCCACCCCAACGACATGACCCAGGGGCTGATCGACGCGCATGGCGACGTCGAGAAGCTGATGCCGTTCCTGCACCTGCCGGTGCAGGCGGGCAGCGACCGCGTACTGAAGGCGATGAATCGCAGCCACACCGCCGACAGCTATCTGCGCCTGCTCGACCGCGTCCGCGCCGTCTGCCCCAACATCGCGCTGTCGGGCGACTTCATCGTCGGTTTCCCCGGCGAAACCGAAGTGGAGTTTCAGGAGACGCTGCGGCTGGTTGATGCGGTCGGCTATGCACAGGCGTACAGCTTCAAATACTCGCCCCGCCCCGGCACCCCCGCCGCCGACATGGCCGGCGAAGTGCCGCTGGAGGTGATGGACGAGCGGCTGCAACGCCTGCAAACGTCGCTGCTGCGCGATCAGAAGGCGTTCAACGACGCGACCATCGGCCGCACCTGCCAGGTGCTGGTCGAACGCGCCGGTCGCCATGCCGGGCAGATGCTGGGCAAGTCGCCGTGGCTGCAATCGGTCCATTTCGATACCGACGCCCGCATCGGCGACATGGTGGAAGTCGAAATCGTCGCCGCCGGCCCGGTATCGCTGTCGGGGGTCGAACGGGTGCGGGCAGCGGCATGAGCGAGGCGCACGCGCTGGCGGCGCGCGACGGCATTCCCGACGACATCGCCTATCTCCGTAGCGCGTATCCCAAGGGCGACTGGGCGAACCACGTCAATTTCGGCGAGCTGTGCAATTTCTGGCTGCACGTCCACCAGTCGCTGCGGGCCGAGGGCGCGGCGGTGGAGAGCATCATCGCCGACTTTCGCGAAGGCCGGCTCCACGCCCGTGCCTTTCCGCAGCACTTCGTGCCTGCGCTGAACCAGTTTCTGGGGCACCTCGACGGGCATCACCGGATAGAGGATGCGATCTATTTCCCGAAGTTCCGCGCGCTCGACCCGCGCATGCAACGCGGCTTCGATCTGCTGGAATCGGATCACCACGCAATCCACGTCGCGCTGGAAACCACGGTCGGCAGCGCGCGCGGCCTGCTCGCCAGCCTGAACCAGCCGCAGCGTGACGCCCGCGTTGCCGACGAACACGCCGCCCACGCCGCGACGCTGACCGCCCTGTTGCTGCGCCACCTCGCCGATGAAGAGGATCTGGTGATCCCCGCGATGCTGGAACATGGCGAACGTCGCGTTATATAAACGGTTTAACAAATAAATCAGCAATTTGATATATTGTATCGGCAACCAAATTGCCGGGATCGCATTGCACGCCGCGGAATGCTCTCATTCACGGAAAAACCCATCATGACGACCCCAGCCAAGGGCTATGCCGCACAGGCGGCCGATGCCAAGCTCGCCCCCTTCTCGTTCGAACGTCGCGACCCGCAGGCGAACGACGTCGCGATCGACATCCGCTATTGCGGCGTGTGCCACAGTGACCTCCACACCGCGCGCGGCGAATGGCCGGGCACGCTCTATCCCTGCGTTCCGGGGCACGAGATCGTCGGCACGGTAACCGCCATCGGCAGCGACGTGACGAAGTTCCAGGTCGGCGATACCGTCGGTGTCGGCTGCATGGTCGACAGTTGCGGCACTTGTCCCTCATGCCATGAGGGCGAGGAGCAATATTGCACCGGCGGCGGGTTCGTCGGCACCTATAATGGTCCCGACCCGGTGCTCGGCGGCCACACCTTTGGCGGCTATTCGGACCATATCGTCGTCGACCAGGACTTCGTGCTGAAGGTCAGCCATGACGAGGGCGACCTCGCCGCCGTCGCCCCGCTGCTGTGCGCCGGGATCACCACATATTCGCCGCTGAAGCATTGGGGCGTCGGGCCGGGGCAGAAAGTCGGCATCGTCGGCCTGGGCGGCCTGGGTCACATGGGCGTGAAGATCGCCGCCGCGATGGGTGCCGAAGTGTACGTCTTCTCGACCTCCCCTAACAAGCGCGACGACGCGATCCGCCTGGGCGCGAAGGACCTGATCGTGTCCAAGGACGCCGACGCGATGTGCCAACACGCCGGCAGCTTCGATTTCATCCTGAACACCGTCGCCGCATCGCACGACCTCGACCAGTTCCTCGGCCTGCTCAAGCGTGACGGCACGATGACGCTGGTCGGCGTGCCGGAAACGCCGCATCCCTCGCCGTCAGTCGGCACGCTGGTCTTCGGTCGCCGCTCGCTCGCCGGTTCGCTGATCGGCGGTATCGCCGAGACGCAGGAAATGCTCGATTTCTGCCACAAGCACGGCCTGACCGCCGACATCGAGATGATCGACATGGCCGACATCGAAACCGGCTATGACCGGATGCAGAAGAGCGACGTGAAGTACCGCTTCGTCATCGACATTGCGACGCTCGGCTGATGCCGCCTTCGGGGGTGCGGGAAGGACCCGCACCCCCACGCATTTATCGCTGTCCCGCCGCCGCCGGCTCTGCCACACTCGCCCGCGATGCAGTCGCGCCGCCCCTGGCTTCCCTTTTCCGCCGTCGCGCGTTGAAGGCGTGATGCGCGACTTCCATCCCGTCACCCTATGCTTCCCCGGCCGGGCGCACCCTGCGTTCCGGCCGTTTCGCGAAAGGATCGCATGAGCCGCAAGCCCGTCCCCGCCCAAGCCGGTCAGCGCGCCCGCGCCGAAATCAGCTTCGACAAGCCGCAACTCCTCTCCCGCCTGTTCGGCGAGTTCGACGCCAATCTGCTGGCGCTGGAGGAACGGCTGGGGGTCTACATCACCGCACGGGGTGACCGGGTCGGGATAGAAGGGTCGGCGGAGGCCGTGGCCCATGCCCGCGAAGTGCTAAACGAACTGCACCGCCGCATCCTGCGCGGCGAAGAGGTCGATCCAGGCCTGATCGATGCGGTGATCGCCATGTCGACCCAGCCGGCGCTTGACGGCATCTTCCGTGCCGAGAGCGGTCAGGGCGCTCCGTCGATCATGATCCGCACGCGCAAGAAGACGATCGTGCCGCGCACCGTGGCGCAGGCCAGTTACATGCACCAGCTGCTGTCGAACGACATCATCTTCGCGTTGGGGCCGGCGGGTACCGGCAAGACCTATATCGCCGTCGCGCAGGCGGTGGCGCAGCTCATCACCGGCAGCGTCCAACGGCTGATCCTGTCGCGCCCGGCGGTGGAGGCGGGCGAGAAGCTCGGCTTCCTCCCCGGCGACATGAAGGAAAAGGTCGATCCCTATTTGCGCCCGCTCTACGACGCGCTGAACGACTGCCTGCCCGCCGAACAGGTCGAACGTCGCATCCTGTCGGGCGAGATCGAGATCGCACCGATCGCCTTCATGCGCGGCCGGACGCTTGCCGATGCCTTCGTCATCCTCGACGAAGCGCAGAATACCACGCCCGCGCAGATGAAGATGTTCCTCACCCGCTTCGGCCAGAACAGCCGGATGGTGATATGCGGCGATCCCAACCAGACCGACCTTCCCGGCGGGGTGCAGGCATCGGGCCTGGCGGACGCCACCCGCCGGCTGGAGGGGATCGAAGGACTGGCCTTTGCCCGCTTCGGCGCGGGCGACGTGGTCCGCCACCCGATCGTCGGCCGCATCGTCGAGGCGTACGAGGGCAAGAATGCTTGAAGCAGGGTATATCCCGCATTAGCTTGCGGGATATACCGCTTGGAGGGTGCGATGGCGTCATTATACATTAAGGATGCGGCTACCGCCGATCATGCCGCGCGCCTCGCTGCGATGCTTGGCGTGAGCAAGACGGATGTGGTTCGCCGCGGACTGATGGCGCTCGAAACCCAATTATCTCCTGACGAACGACGCCGTGCGCTTCGCGACCGGATTGCGGAATGGCAAAAGGCAAATCCTTTGCCGCCACCAACGGGACTGGAAGCCGACAAGGCGTTTTACGACTGGCTGAGCGGCGAGGAAGACGATTGACCGTATTTGTCGATGCCTCCGCCTTGGTCGCGATAATCACGGGTGAACCGGATGCGGCATCACTGATCGACCGGATGGCGGATGACAGACATCTGTTATCCTCGGCAATCGCCGTTTGGGAAACCACGATGGCTGTCGCCCGGAAGCGAAAATGCGAGCCAGCGGAGGCGTTCGCGCTTGTCGAGCTTTTCTGCCATGACATGGGCATTGCGCTGACCCCGATCGGTCCGCCAGAATCCTCGATCGCGGTCGAAGCCTTCTCGCGCTTCGGCAAGGGTCGCCACGATGCGAAACTCAACATGGGCGATTGCTTCGCCTATGCCTGCGCCCGTACCAACGACGCCATATTGCTCTACAAGGGCGACGACTTCGCAAGGACCGACCTCCAATGATCGACATCGCCGTACAGGCAGAGGCCGACTGGCCGCAGGATCAGGATTGGGAGGCGCTGGCCACCCGCGCCGCCACCGCCGCGATCGGCCGTACGCCGCAGGGCATCTGGCTGACCGACCCCGCGCTGATCGAGATCGCGGTCCGCCTGACCTCCGATGACGAGGTCCAGACCCTCAATCGCCAGTATCGGCAGAAGGACAAGCCGACCAACGTCCTGTCCTTTCCGATGATCCAGCCCGACCTGCTCGATACCGTCACGCAGAACAGCGACGATGGCGAGGTGCTGCTGGGCGACATCGTGCTGGCCCATGGCGTCTGCGCAAGCGAGGCGGCGGAGCGCGGCATTTCCGTTGAAGATCATGCGACGCACCTGATTGTCCATGGCTGCCTGCATTTGCTAGGCCATGACCATCAAAATGATGCCGAGGCGGAAGCCATGGAGGCGATCGAGCGTTCCACGCTCGCCGAACTCGGCCTGCACGACCCCTATC
>CAJYRU010000444.1 GCA_913777295.1 uncultured Sphingomonas sp.
TCGTGTCGGCCAGCGTCGCTGACTTGCGCAGCGCGGCGGTCATGCGGTTGACCGTATCGACCAGATCCTTGATCTCGTCGTTGGTCTTGACGGACACTTCGTTATCGAGGTCGCCGATCGCCACCGCATCCAGCGCGACGCTGACCCGCTTCAGTCCGCGCGACACCGTCAGGCTGATCCAGACCGCACCCAGCACGGCGATGACGAAGGCGATGATCCCGACAGTGACCAGGGTCAGGCGGCTGGTGGCATAGAGTTCGTTGGTCGACTCGTCCGCTTCCTTCATCCGCTCACGCTGGAATACCGTCAGCTTGGCGATGCTTTCGGCGACCTTCTTCATCATCGGCGCCTGCACGTCATTAGACAGACGCATCGCTTCCTCGTTCTGGTTCGCTTTGCCGAGGTCGCGAATACGATCGAACGTCGGCTTCATTTCCGACCAGTTCTTGGCGACCTCCGCCCAGTAGGGCTTGCCCGCTTCCGAGGCGATCGACTGACCTTCGGCAAGGAGCTTGTCGACCTGGCCTTCCTCAGCAACCACAGCGTCGTAATAGCCCTGCATCAGTCTTGGGTCGGTATTGAGGATCAGCGACTGTTGATCCGCCAGCGCCTGGCTTTGCTGGGTATCGATTTCCTGACCGATAGACAGACGGCGGGCGGGACCAGCGATGACGTCGCTGATCGCCGTGTTGAGGATGCCCATCTTGCTGACGCCGACACCGATGACGACGGCGAGCAGGATGACGACGGCGGCGAAGGTAGCGGCCAGTTTGGCCTTGATCGTAGCACGCATGTGTTGGTCCCCCCCCCTGGGGTTGTCAGTTGATGGCGGCGGCCGCGATGTCGCGGTGCGCCAGGGTCTGGAAAATGGCGGTGAGGTCGGGCAGCACCACGATGTCGTCGCCATGCCGGACGAGCGTCCGGACATAGTCACGGCGCCAGCGCAGCCCGACAACGGGCGCCCCCTCGCTGGTGGCCGCGTCGAACGTGGTGACTTCGTGGACCTTGTCGGTCCGCAGCCCGATCATCATCGCCTCGCCGTCGAGATCGATTTCGATCACGACGATGCGGCTGTCGGGCGTGGTTTCCACGACCGGCATCCCGAAGGCGAGGTGAAGATTGGCGAGCGGGATGATCCGGCCCCGGAAATTCACGACATGACTGACCAGCGGCGGTGCGCCGGGCACCCGCGTTTCGGGCATCATGTCGAGAATTTCGCGGACCAGCACCGCTTCGAGGGCAAAGCTCTGTCCGCCCAGGTCGAAGACGAGGACTTCGAGCTGTCGGTCCTGGTTCCACGGCACCGTGGTGGCTTGCACGTTATCCGGCTGCACGCAGTGTCTCCTCATGCGGTTGGCCGAGCGCGATCAGCTGGGCGATGTCGAGGATCAGCGCGACCTCGCCGTCGCCGAGGATGGTCGCACCGGCAAAGGTGGCGGCGTCGCGGTGGAGCGTCGACATCGGCTTTATGACGGTCTGGTGGTTGCCGATGATCTGATCGACGACCAGCCCGACGCGGCCCAGCGGCGTGGCGACCACGACGATCTTCTGGAAGGGATCGGGCCGGGTGTCGGTCGCGAACACCTCGCGAAGGCGCAGGAACGGCACCAGTTTCTCGCGCAGCGTGATGAGGCTGCGTCCGCGATGGCGCATGTCCTCTTCCAGCGACAATTCGATGCATTCCTCGACCGCGGTCAGCGGGATGACGTAGCGCCCGGTACCGACCCGCACGAGCAGGCCGTCGATGATCGCCAGCGTCAGCGGAATGCGCAGCGCGATCAGCGATCCTTCGCCTTCGGTCGACTGCACGTCGATCGATCCGCGCAGTCCCTCGATCGTGCGCTTCACCACGTCCATGCCGACGCCGCGGCCCGACAGGTTGGTGACGGTCGCGGCGGTCGAGAAACCGGGCGCGAAGATCAGCTGGAGCAGTTCGTGATCGCTCAGCGGCTGGTCCGGCTGGATCAGGCCGTTGGCCTCCGCCTTGGCACGGACGCGGCCACGGTTGATGCCGCGACCATCGTCGCGGATGGTGATGACGACCTCGCCCCCGGCCTGGTGCGCGGCAAGGCGGACGGTGCCGGCGGCGGGCTTCCCGGCGGCGGCGCGATCCTCGGGCGTTTCGAGGCCGTGGTCGCAGCTGTTGCGGATCAGGTGGACCATCGGGTCGAACAGGCGTTCGATCACGGTCTTGTCGACCTCGGTCGCTTCGCCTTCGGTTTCGAATTCTATCGTCTTGCCGGTATCGCGCGACAGGTCGTGGATCAGGCGGCGGAACCGCGAGAAGAGCGATCCGACCGGCACCATGCGCAACACCATCATGGTTTCGCGCAGTTCGCCCGCCAGCCGTTCGATCTCCTCCGACACCGATCGCAGGACGAGGTCGTGGCCGTGGTCGGCAATCTGCGACAGGCGGCTCTGGGCGATGACCAGTTCGCCGACGCGGTCCATCAGCGAGTCGAGCCGGCCGGCGGGCACGCGGACGCTTTCCTCGGCCTTGGCGGTCGATCGTGCGGCAGGCGTATCGGCGGCAGGCGCGGCGGCAATCGTCGCGACGGCGACCGGTTCGTCGGTCGCGACCGGCGTGTCGACGACCGGTTCGTCTTCCGCAGCATTCATCGCCAGCGGTTCGATGCTGAGTTCCATGTCGTCCATCACGAAGATGAACACGTCCTCGATGTCGTCGCGCTTGATGTCACCGGTCAAGGTGACATCCCAGCCGACATGGCATTCGGTCGGCGCGAGCTGCGACAGCGGTGGGATCGCATCGGTGCGGGCGACGATGGTGCAGTCGCCCAGCTCGCGCAGCTCGTCGAGCAGCATCAGCGGGTTGGTGCCGTTCGCCATCGCGTCGACCGGCAGCTTGAACGATACGGTCCATCCGCTGCGCTGGGTCGCGGCCGTGGCGACCGGGGCGGCGCCCGATGCCTCGTCGATCGCAGCCTGAAGCCGGATGAGGATCGCATCCCCCTCCGCCTGCGGAGCGTCGCCTTCGACCAGGGCACGCATATGGTCCTGGGCCGACAGGATGACCGCGACCAGTCCGTCGGTGGCGGGAACCTGTCCCTTGCGGACGCGATCGAACGCGGTTTCGCAGTGATGGGTGAAACCGGCCAGCGCGTCGAAGCCGAACATGGCGCCCGACCCCTTCAGCGTGTGCAGGCCGCGAAAGACCGCGTTGACCAGGTCGGCGTTGCCGAGGTCGTGGCCTAGGTCGAGCAGGCCCTGTTCGACCTGATCGAGGACCTCGCCCGCCTCCACGCGAAATGCGGCGACAGGATCGTCCGCGCTCACCGGCCCAGGACCTTGCGCGCGACCTTCACCAGCTGATCCGGCACGAACGGCTTGACCAGCCATCCGGTCGCCCCGGCGGCTTTCGCCTGGTTCTTCATTTCCGGATCGGACTCGGTCGTCAGGAAGATGATCGGGACACCGGCCTGGGCCGGCTGCTTGCGCAGTTCGCGGATCATCGCCAGCCCGTCCATGTTCGGCATGTTCAGGTCGGTCACGATCAGATCGAACTTGGTCGCGGTGGCCTTGTTCAGGCCCTCGACGCCGTCGCCGGCCTCGGTCACGGTATAGCCGGCACCGGTCAGCGCGATGCGGATCGCCATGCGCAGGCTGGCGGAATCATCTACGGCGAGAATGGAAGCGGTCATTGCAGCGGGACTCCGTGGAACCAGAAGGCGTTGTCATCGGGGGTCATCGCGTCGGTGAATCCGCCACGATGAAGAAGGGCGGTCAGTGCTTCACCGGCGGGCGCGGACAGGCGAACGTCACCACCCTGCAGCCTGGCTTCGGCGCGAAGGCTGTGGATGAGTTGTACGACGCTCAGATCCGGCGCAGTGATCGCCGAGGCATCGAGTATGACATCGCCGTCCAGCGGCAGCGCGCGCATGGCGTCAGCCACGGCCGCGACCGTCGTCATGCTGATCGTGTCAGGCAGGAAAAAGGTAGACGTCATACGATTTCGACCCCAAGGAACTGGGGCCTTGGTCGCAGACGGCAATTAATATCGATTTAAGCGAACAATTCGCAACCAAACCGGCCGACGCAGATGACGTGTTATGCGGTCAGAAGAAACTGCCAGCATTAACCATCACTTGCTTCGAAGATGTGCGCGGTGATGGGTCCTGAAAGCCCGGCTGAACAGCGGGCCGGCGAAAAATTAATTGCGCGAATCGCGAAATTATTTGGCCGCAATCGATTGGTTCGCGGCTTGGTGCGCGCGACTCGGGAAGTTGCGATCGGTTGCCGATCAGCGGCGCGGCAAGCGGCGCGCGATCAGGACGAGGAGCAGGCCGAGCGCGCCGATCACGGATCCGGTCACGACCCACAGATACTGGTCGATCATGAAGGAACTGGCGGGCCAGCGGATGATACCCATCCCCTGACCCAGCCAGAACAGTCCGACGAACGCGAGGATCGCGCCAACAATCATCAGCGTGCGTCGGACGATGCGCATCTCAGCGCTGCCCCACGGGCACGTAATCGCGCTGCGTCGGGCCGGTATAGAGCTGACGCGGACGGCCGATCTTCTGCTCGGGGTCCGAAATCATCTCG
>CAJYRU010000445.1 GCA_913777295.1 uncultured Sphingomonas sp.
ACGAAATGGGATTCGCCCACTCGGTCGAGGTGTGGGACGGCGACTGTCTTGCGGGCGGGCTGTACGGCCTCGCGCTCGGACAGGCATTTTTCGGCGAATCGATGGTTAGCCGGGCGCCGAGCGCATCGAAGCTCGCACTGGCATGGCTGGTCGCGCGGCTGAAAGTCGGCGGATTTCGATTGCTCGACTGCCAGTTCCAGACCGACCATCTGGCGACGATGGGCGCGGTCGAAATTCCGCGCGATGTCTATTCGGCGCTGTTGTCCGACGCGCTGGGGATCGATTCGGCGGGTACCGGGCTGGTTTCCGCTGCGTTCGATGCGCTCGACCGGCGCGGGGCATTGCCGGTCGACGCGGCCGCCGCCCCTGCCCCGGCCGACACGGTATCCGGGCCGGTGTCCGGGAAGGACATCGTACAGCTCTTGGGCCACACGTCGTAGATCGGGTGCAGCACGACGTTCAGTGCCGGGCGTTCCTTGTACAGCCAGCCCGAAAAGGCTCGCCGCCACTTCGTATCAGTGCCGCGCACGTCCATCTGCACGAATGCGCCGGTATATTGCTCCTGCTCCCACGGCGCGGTGCGTTCGCAGGCGCGCAGGCGGACGATGACGTCGCCGACGCGCACTGCCTGTCCGGGTTTCAGCGTCAGGTCGCGGGTTTCGCCGTTGCGCTTGTTCAGCAGGCCGACGACCGCGACGCGCTCCGCCATCGGCGTGGCACCGGCCAGCAGGCGGCTGTCGAGGCCGGTATCGACGCTGACGACTTCGGCGGCACCGGGACGCGGACGGGCCGATTCGGGCACCGGAATTTCCGCGCGCGGGCCGCTCGAGGCCGCCTGCCGCGACTGCCAGCTACGCCAGCCGAACCAGCCGCCGACCGCCAGCAGGGCCGCGATCGCCAGCCCGGCCAGCCAGCGGCGCAAATTCACGCGTCGGGGCTCCACGCCTCATAATCGCCGGTCGCGCGGACGCGGGCGCCACCCTTGTCCAGCACGCCCGGCGGACGATAGGCGAGCGCGGTGCCGGTCTGGTTCGGCACGGCGGGCTTCTGCCACTGGCGCACCGGCGGCAGCGACTGTTCGGGCGTGCCCTCGATCTGATGGTGCAGCCAGCTGAACCATTCCGGCGGCACGCGGCTCGAATCGTTCGATCCCGAATAGATCACCCAGCGGCGCGGATTGCCCGCCGTGTCGCGACCGCCCTCATAATAGGCGTTGCCAAGGTCGTCGGTGCCGACCTGCGTCTTGCCGCGCAGACCGAGCCAGGTGCCGAAGGTGGCACCGTTCCACCAGGTGAAGACGTTCGCGAGGATTCCCATGCGCGACCGCTTAGCGTAGCCCTACGCGCACGACAATGGGGTGGATCATTTCCACGACACCTTGTCCCCCGCCGCGATGCCCAGTTCGGCGGCGCGCCCGCCACCCAGTTCCAGCACCGCCGACACCGGCTCGCCCGACGGCACCGGCGCTTCGGAGAAGGGCACGGTGTTTTCGGCCACGGTCGCGATGCTGTGGTCGGGGCGGATGAACAGGATGTCGAGCGGGCTGGGCGTGTTCTTCATCCAGAAATTCGCCGCGCGGGGCGGCCCGCCATCGGGGGGATAGGGCGCGAACAACATGCCGGCGTCGGGCGCCAGTGGCGGTCGGTACATCAGCCCCTGCTGCTGCTGCGGTTCGGTCGCGGCGACCTCCACGGTAAAGCGGTGCGTGGTGCCGTCGGCGGTGGTGATGGTCAGGTCGGTCTTCGCCAGCGCCGCCGGATCATCGGCCGCCTTTTCCTTGCACCCGCCGAGCGAGGCCAGCAACGCCACCGCCGCCAGCCCGCAATATCCCGTTATTCTCACGCGTTCACCCGCCCGTTTCGACCATGACGGCCAACGGCCCCTTCTGCCCCTCGACGATCCGGGCGACAAGCCGCTGTTCGGGGTCGACCTCCTCGATCCCGCCCTGGCGCAGCGTCTCCATATGGACGAACACGTCGCCGGGCTTGCCTTCGCGGACCAGGAAGCCATAGCCTTTCAGGCGGTTGAACCATTTGACCGTTACCGGTTCGAACGGGCCGGCCTGATCGGTCAGTGCCGAGCGATCGGGGCGGTCGACCACGCGGCGCACCGGCTCGATCGCGCTCGACAGGTCGATGTCGAGAATTTCCACCGCCTGCATCCCGCGCGTCCGCCGCACCGCGTTGCAGGTGACGATCGCCCCTTCGGGCAGGGTCCGCCGGCCATGGGGTTCGAGGACCGAAAAATGGATCAGGACGTCGCCGAACGCCGGATCTTCGGCCACGGCGAACCCGAAGCCGCGCGTCACGTCGAACCATTTGATCGCGCCGCGCACCGCCGGGACAAGTTCCTCGCGCGCAGCCGCCATCAGGGCCGGTATCGGCTGTCCCGCCACGCAATCATCGGCAATCGTTCGCGCTTCCAGACGCATCGTCGCTTGCTCCCCCTGCGCGCACTCTAACACGATGTTTCACGAACGCGACGATTTCTTTACGATCCGACCCTACCAGTCCGTATCGTCGTCGGACGGCTCCAGGCCGACGATCCGCCGGGCAACCGACGGAGCATGACCGGCGCGCACCATTGCCGCGATCTGCTTCTCCCGCCTGTCGCGATCGACCGGCGCGGTTGCATACGGCCCGATGCGTTTGCGCCGGGCAAAAGCGACCGCGGCGGCCTCCGCCCCCTCCGCCAGCGTCTCGCGAAATTCGCTTGCATCCGCCTCACCGACCCCCGCCTGGCGCAGCGCGTCGCGCACCCGCTGCGGGCCCAGGCCACGCCGGGTCATCGACGCCACGCGCGCCTCTGCAAAGGCGCGGTCGTCGACATAGCGCAACTCCGCTATCCGGTCGGCAAGACCGTCTACATCGACCGCCCCGTCCCCGCCGCGCTCCCGCAGCTTGCGATTCAGATACTGGACCAGCTTCGCCCGCGTCGTCGCATAGCGTTCAACATAGCGTAAGGCGGCACGTTCCAGGGCAGGCTGGTCGAGCGGTGGCAGCGGACGGCGGGGGTCTCGGGACATGCGCCATGTTTGTGCCACACTGGGCGGCGATTTTGAAATCAACTGTGCCGCGCGGCCCTTTGCCGCTATGGCGACATGCTTCGAACGCCGCGTATCGCGCGAACGGGCCTGAGAGTTGGACAAGAATGACGACGAATCTTGAAGATAGTGTTGCAGTTTCGCCGGAAGCGACGCCGACCGTGGACGCGTTGCCGCGCCGCTTCGCCGACTTCGCGACGCTGGGCGACGCGATGGACTATGCGGCGCAGGGCACGCGCGGGCTGAACTTCCACGACGCGCGCGGCACGCTGAAACGCCCCTATCCCTTTCGCGAGATGCGCGCGGATGCGCTGCAGCAGGCCTATCGCCTGATCGCGAAGGGCGTGCGGCCGAACGACCGGATCGCGCTGATCGCCGAAACGGGTCCGGAATTCGCCGCGCTGTTCTTCGGCGTGGTCTATGCCGGCGCTTGGCCGGTCCCGCTGCCGCTGCCCACCTCGTTCGGCGGGCGCGAGGCCTATGTCGAGCAGCTGCGCGTCCAGCTGGCCAGCTGCGACCCGAAGTCGCTGTTCTACCCCGCCGAACTGGAGGCGATGGCCGGGGAAGCGGCGCGCATCGCCGGTGTCGAAGGCATTGACTGGGAGAGCTTTTCCGCCGCCGAAGCGATCGAAGTCGAACTGCCGAAGGCGTCGACCGACGACATCTGCTACCTGCAATATTCGAGCGGATCGACCCGGTTCCCGCACGGGACGGAAATCACCCATGCCGCACTGCTGAACAACCTGTCGGCGCACAGCCACGGGATGCAGCTGGTCGAGCAGGATCGCTGTATCTCGTGGTTGCCCTGGTATCACGACATGGGGCTGGTCGGCTGCTTCCTGTCGGTCGTCGCCAACCAGGTGTCGACCGACTATCTGAAAACAGAGGATTTTGCCCGCCGTCCGCTGGCGTGGCTCGACCTCATTACCCGCAATGCCGGGAATTCGATTTCCTACTCGCCGACCTTTGGCTACGACATTTGCGCACGCCGCATGTCGAGCCAGACCAAGGCCGCCGACCGGTTCGACCTGTCGCGCTGGCGCCTGGCGGGCAACGGCGCGGACATGATCCGGCCCGACGTGATGCAGTCGTTCGTCGATGCCTTCGCCGATGCCGGGTTCAAGGCGTCGGCCTTCCTCCCGTCCTACGGCCTGGCGGAAGCGACGCTGGCGGTGGCGATCATGCCGCCGGGCGAGGGAATCATCGTCGAACTGGTTGAAGAAACGGAACTTTCCGGCGGCACCGGCCGCGCCGACCGACCGCAGCGGTATCGCGCGATCGTCAATTGCGGGAAGCCGGTGAAGGACATGGCGGTCGAGATCCGCGAAGAGGACGGCACCCCCCTGCCCGAGCGCGCGATCGGCAAGCTGTGGTGCAAGGGTCCGTCGCTGATGAGCGGCTATTTCCGCGATCCGGAAGCGACCGCGGCGTGCATGGTCGACGGTTGGCTGGACACCGGGGACATGGGCTATCTGTCTGACGGATATGTCTATATCGTCGGCCGGGCCAAGGACATGATTATCGTCAACGGCAAGAATCACTGGCCGCAGGACATCGAATGGGCGGTCGAGCAGCTGCCCGGATTCAAGGCCGGCGACATCGCCGCCTTTGCCATCACTACGCCGGGCGGTGAGGAAACGCCCGCCGTGCTGGTGCAGTGCCGCGCCTCGGACGAGGGCGAGCGCCAGCGGTTGCGCGAGGAAATTCGCGAGCGGGTACGGTCGGTTACCGGCATGAACTGCGTCATCGAACTGGTCCCGCCGCGCACCCTGCCGCGTACCTCGTCGGGCAAGCTCAGCCGGGCGAAGGCACGGAAATTGTACCTTGAAGGCGAGATCAAGCCTTACGCTATCGCGGCGTGAGCGCTTGGGGATAGCCCCCTCCACCATCCTTCGGATGGTCCCCCTCCCCGTGCCGGGGAGGATTTTTTAGCTTTCCTACAGGGCCTCGGACGGCTAGGTCGGAAATCGGCCTTGCCCTTCCGGTTGTACCGGGATAGAGGCCGCGTCCGCACACGAGTGTAGCTCAGCTGGTAGAGCATCGGTCTCCAAAACCGAGGGCCGGGGGTTCGAATCCCTCCACTCGTGCCAGCGCGCCGCCGCGCCGATCCCCGCAACTGATGGACTGGATTCGACGACGATGTTCCGCGCGCTGTACGACTGGACGCTCCGCCTTGCCAATCATCGCCATGCGGTGCGCAGCCTGGCGGTCGTGTCGTTCTGCGAAAGCTCGTTCTTTCCGATCCCGCCCGATGTCGTGCTGGTCCCGGTCATCCTGCAGCATCGCAGCCGTGCGTATCAGATCGCGGCGATCTGCACGATCGCGTCGGTGCTGGGCGGGATGGTCGGCTATGCCATCGGCTATTTCCTGTGGGATACGGTCGGCGCGTGGGTCATCAACCTGTACGGGTTGCAGGACAAGGCCGCCGCGTTCCAGGCGTCGTTCGCAAAATATGGCGCGGCGATCATTTTGCTCAAAGGGCTGACGCCGATCCCGTTCAAGCTGGTCACGATCGCGTCGGGGCTGGCCAAGTTCAACTTCGCGCTGTTCGTCATCACCGCGGCGATCACCCGCGCCTTCCGATTTTTCCTGATCGCGTTCCTGCTGAAGAAATATGGCCAGCCGGTGCAGGCGTTCATCGAAAAGCGGCTGACGCTGATCGGTATCCTGGTCGTCGTGGCGATCGTCGGCGGGTTCGCGGCGGTGTCGCTGCTGTAACCCCCGCCCCCATGCGCTTGCACGGGGGGATATTCGACGCTAGATACCATCCTCAATCCGACAGCGTGGATGGGTCGCGCCGGTTCCCAGAGGGACCGGACGGGGCCTTGTGTCCGGCGGTCGGTCGAACCGATAATGCGAAGGTGCGAGACGTGGCGAAGGTTACCCCAGTCGAATTCATGCGGCAGGTCCGGGCCGAAACCGTCAAGGTGACGTGGCCGACCCGCAAGGAAACGGTGATGACCGCGGTGATGGTCGTCATCATGACCTCGCTGCTGGCGATCTTCTTCCTCGGCGTGGATTCGGCGTTCGACGCGATCGTCAAGGGCCTGCTGAAGCTCGCGCAGTAACCGCCGTCGTACCCCCCATAGCTTTAAGGACAACCATGTCGCGCTGGTACATCATTCACGCCTATTCCGGGTTCGAGGGCAAGGTCCGCGATTCGATCCTGTCCGAAGCGACGCGCCTCGGCCTCGACCACGCCGTCGAGGCGA
>CAJYRU010000446.1 GCA_913777295.1 uncultured Sphingomonas sp.
CCGCCTCGACCACGTCATAGCTGAGGTCGGCCAGCATGTGCGCGGTACTCATCCGCACCAGATCCTCGTCGTCGATCAGCAGCGCGGTGCCCAGCCGGACCTGAAGCGGCGACTGGCCATCGACCGGTCGCTCATCGTCGCACGGCACGATCGCGCTGACTGGCAGCCATAGGCAGATGCTGGTGCCGCTGCCCGGCCGGCTGTCGATCGTCAGCCCGCCGCCCAATTGCGCGGTCAGCCCATGGACCATCGACAGGCCGAGGCCGGTGCCCTTGCCGACACCCTTGGTCGAAAAGAACGGCTCGATCGCGCGCTGCAGCGTGGCATCGTCCATGCCGCAGCCGGTGTCGCTGACGCTGAGCCGGATATAGTGGCCGCGCGTCAGGCCCGGCACCTCGCCGGACCGGATGTTGCGACGACAGGCGGCGATGGTCAGCGTGCCGCCGTCGGGCATCGCGTCGCGCGCGTTCACCGCCAGATTCAGCAGCGCCATTTCCAGCTGGTTCAGGTCGGCATGGGCCGGCGGCAGCTCGTCCAGTTCCAGCGCGATGGCGATGGTCGGGCCGACGGTGGTCTCGATCAGCCCGGTCATGTTGTCGATGACCTTCGCCACATCGACCCCCGTCGGCTGCAACGGCTGGCGACGGGCAAAGGCGAGCAGGCGCTGGACCAGCATCTTGGCCCGTTCGGCCGATTGCAGCGCCCCCTCGATCAACCGGCGTTCGCGGTCGGTGCCGACGCCCTTGCGCACCAGCATGTCCAGCGACCCGATGATCGGGGTCAGCAGATTGTTGAAATCATGCGCGACGCCGCCGGTCAGGCTGCCCATCGCCTCCATCTTCTGGCTCTGGCGCAACGCTTCGCGCGCGACCTCCAGATCGGCCTCGCGCTCCTTCGCGTCGGTCAGGTCGCGACCGACCGCGACGAAGTTCGCGCCGTCCGCTTCGGGTGCGAGGGTCCATTCGATATGCTTCCATCCGCCAGCCTGCGTCGCGATACGGTTTTCGAACCGGGTCGGGCGGTGCGTCGCAGCCATCTGCGCGATCGCGGCCGAGGTGTGCGGCACGTCGTCGGGGTGCATGAAAAGGGTATAGCCGCGCGACAGCAGCTCGGTTTCGCTCCAGCCCAGAACCCGCGTCCAGGCCGGGCTGACCGCCGACATCATCCCGTCATAGCCGGCACGGGCCAGCATGTCCTGCGACAGGGTCCACAGCCGGTCGCGTTCGGCGGAGCGGACCGCGACCTGTTCTTCCAGCGTCTCGTTCAGCTGGCGCAATTCCTCTTCGGCACGCGCGCGTTCGACCGCGCTCTTGACCCGCTCGCCGACCTCCTGGACCAGGCTCTGTTCGGCGGCGGTCCAGGCGCGCGGGGTCGCCGACTGCACTGCCAGCACGCCGACCCATTCGGTCGAATCGAACAGCAGCACGTCGATGAACGCCCCGATCCGCCGTTCGGCTAGGCTGGCGCGGGCGACGTCGCTCAGCTGGGGATTGCCCGACACGTCGGGAACGACCAGCGGCGCGCCGCAGCGATAGGCGTCCAGCAATCCCGGCCCGAACGATGCCAGCGAATGCGCGCCTGCGAGCGACTGCACCCCTTGGCAATAATCATGCTCGACCCTCATCACCAGCGCGCTGCTGATCTCGGCATAGAAGGTGCGGCTGGCGTTCAGCCACCGGCCCAGCCGCTCGGCGGCGACCTTCATGATGTCGTTCCGCGTGGCGAGCGGGCGCAGCGCATCGGCGAGCGACAGCAGAAACTGGGTCCGCCGCGCGCTGTTCACGCGGTCGGTCGTCTCGGCCAGGATGCAGATCACGCCTGCCGGAACGCCGCGTTCGTCGAGGACCGGCGAATAGTCGAGGTCCATCCACACCTGTTCGGGCTGGCCATGACGCCACAAGGTCAGTTCCTGATCCTGATAGCGCAACGTGTCGCCTGCCAGGCCGACGCGCATGACATGGTCGTTGAACGCGGCGACCTCGGGCCAGCCCTCGCGCACCTTCGACCCCAGCAGCTGCGGGTGCCGCCCCCCGGCAAAGGCCGAATAGGCGTCGTTGTACAACATCATCCCGTCAACGCCCCACAACATCACCATCGGTACCGGCGAACGCAGCATCAGCGCGGTTGCCGTCTTCAGGCTTTGTGGCCAGCGATCGATCGGCCCCAGCGGCGTCAGGCTCCAGTCGAGGGCCGCGATCAGGTTCGCGCAATCGCCGCCGCCGGCCAGGAACGCATAGCGGCCCGGGTAATATTCGGTTTCGACGATGCGTAGGTCCGACATGCTGAGCGATGAATCCTGCAATAACGCCCGCCGGGACGGACCGACCAGTGCCGGTTCTCCACAAAAGCGTTGTGGCATGGTAACGCAATCGGCCTTTCGAAGGAACTGCTGGCGATGGATAACGCTGCGGCATTGCAGTCGGTGCCGGAAATTCGGTGGAATAACCTGGCGGCGACGGAATGGCCCCTTCGGCGGGGGCGTGCGGCAGCGGGGCGGGGTGGTTCCATTGCCCTGAAACCTGTCCCGACCTATCGGGTTTAGCAGGCTGTTATCCCGCGAACTTTGCGGGTAATCGAATGGCCCCTTTTGATCGGAATGTACGTGCCGTCGGAACTGCCTAAAGCGCTCGTCGAATATTTTGAACAGTCGCGGGTTGCGCTGGCGTTGGCGTCGGCGGACGGCGACAATGAACTTGTCCTGGTCAATCCGCCGTTCAGCCGGCTGACCGGGTTCGAACCGGACGACGTGGTCGGGCGGAATTGCCGGCTGCTGCAGCGCGATGCCGCGAATATCGAACCCCGCGCCCGGCTGCGCGAGTTTCTGACCCGCCCGACCCAGGCCAATGTCCGCACGCCGATCGTGAATTTCCGTAAGGACGGGACGCCGTTCGTCAACCTGCTCTACATGTCGCGGCTCAATTCGATCGACGGCAGGACGCGGTATATCTTTGCATCGCAGTTCGACGTCAGCCGCTCGCAACCGGAAATGCTGGCCGAATATGATGCGCAACTGGCTGCGACGCTCGGCCGGTTGGTGCCGATCGCGGGGGATGCCGGGATCGTGATCGAAGGTACGCTGATGACCATCGCCAACAGCGCCGCGATCGTGGCACAGGCCAAGATGATGCTGGCCGGCCTTGAGTCCACCCCCGATGTCTGACGCGACCGCCGCCGAGCGGCCCGAAACCCCCTCGGCGCCGCGGGCCGGCGTGCCGGTGGTCGGCATCGGCGCATCGGCCGGCGGGCTGGAGGCGCTGCGCGAAATGCTGGCCCCGGCCAAGCGGCCGACCGGCCTTGCCTTCGTCGTCGTCCAGCATCTCGATCCGAACCACGAAAGCATGTTGGCGCAGCTGCTCGACCGTAACACGTCGCTGTCGGTGCTGCAGAGTTCGGGCGGGGAACGGATCGAGGCCGATACCGTCTACATCATCCCGCCGGGCAGGGGGCTGGCCATCCACGACGGCGTGCTGGAACTGACCGATTTCCAGCAGCCGCGCGGGCTTCGCCGGCCGATCGACGATTTCTTCCTGTCGCTTGCCGGCGACCAGCAGTCGAACGCCGCCTGTGTCATCCTGTCGGGCACGGGCGCCGACGGCACGACGGGTCTGCGCGCGATCAAGGAAAATGGTGGCGTCTGCGTCGTGCAGCAGCCCGAAAGCGCGCGGTACGACGGGATGCCGTTGTCGGCGGTCGGCACCGGCATGATCGATTTCGTGAAGGCGCCGGGCGACATATTGCACTGCCTGCAGGCGTTCTTCGGGCGCCGCGGTTCCGATCCGATCGAACCGGAAGCGAATGTCGTCGCCGACCATATCGACGACATGTGCCGGGTGCTGCGCAATGCCATCGGCCATGATTTTTCGGG
>CAJYRU010000447.1 GCA_913777295.1 uncultured Sphingomonas sp.
AGCATGTTCTCCAGCAGCACCTTCATCGAGAAGGGCAGCCGCGACACGTCGCCGAGCTTGGCCGACGCCTTGGCCAGCGAATAATAAGAATAGGTCTTGCCGCCGACATCGAGCGTGTCGCGGGTGCCGAGCGTGTCCTGGCCAATGGCGGTCATGCGGATCCTTCCCAGTTGGTCGCGGGCGGGATTCGACGGGCCGAGGGCCGTCGACGGAGTGGCCGCCGCGGGTAGGTTATCGAGCTGTACCCGTGGCCCTTAGCAACGGTGTTGGACGGGGGGAAGTGGGTGAATCCGCCTGTTGGGCGCAGGAGGCCCGACTTTTAGTCCATCATAAATGATTTCGATTTGCAATAGCGATATTGAAGGAATTTGTCGGGGTAGATCGGTGCGGTGGAGACTGTGCCGCTCCCACTGGGTCCGGAACTTCGCGCTTTCCGACAGACAATTTGTTCTCTTACTGTTCCCATGCAGCAGGGGGTTGGGCGATGGTGACATATCGGGTGCGGCATGACGGGTGGACGCCGCAGCGGCGGCGGGCGTTTCTGCGGGCGTTGGGGGAGACGGGGTGCGTGCGCGATGCCTGTGCGCGGGCGCGGATTTCGAACACGTCGGCTTATCGGATGCGCAAGCGCTGTCCGGTCTTTGCCAAGGCGTGGGACCGGGCGCTGGCGAAGGTCGCGCCGACGATCGAACAGGCAGCGTTCGAACGCGCCGTCAACGGGTGGGAGGAACCGGTCTGGCATGGCGGCAAGCTGGTCGGATACCGGCGCCGATTCTCGGACGGGTTGCTGCGCCTGCTGCTGACGCGCGGGATGCGGGGGGCGCCGGCACCTGAGGAGGAAGCGGACCGGTTTCCGCGGAGCAAGGGATGGGACCGGGCGACGCAGGCGGAAACCGACGCGCTGCTGATGGCGAAGCTGAAAGCGTTCAGGCGACGGCTGGAGGCGGAAAAGGCGCAGAAGGTCTTGCCTGCGCCCGCCCCGGCCGCCACCACCCTGCCGATCGAACAGGGGAAAGGCGATGCAGGCGACGGGGATCGGGGGGCAGCGGGTGCTGTTCGTGATGGCGACGGACCACGAATATGGACCCTGCCTGGCTGAACGCTTCGTGCCGGTGATTACCGGGGTCGGGCCGGTCGAGGCGGCGGTGGGGACGGCACAGGCGCTGGCCGGGATGGACGCGCTGCCCGACCTGGTCGTGTCGATCGGGTCGGCGGGATCGCGCACGTTGCCGCTGGGGTCGGTGTGGCAGGTGGCGAGCGTGTCGTGGCGCGACATGGATGCGTCGCGGATCGGCTTTGCCAAGGGCGTGGTGCCGTTTGCGGATTTCGACGCGGTGCTGACGCTCGACACGCCGCTCGACTGGCCGGTGGCGCGGCTGTCGACCGGCGCGGACATTGTCGGGGGTGACGAATATGACCGGATCGATGCCGATATGGTCGACATGGAAAGCTATGCCGTGGTGCGGGCGTGCGCGCGCTTCGGGGTGCCGGTGATGGGGCTGCGCGGCATTTCGGACGGGCCGGGCGAGCTGGAGGCGATCGGCGGGTGGACCGCGATGCTGGGCGTGCTGGACGAACGGTTGGCGGAGGTGGTGGACCGGTTGCTTTGAAGTTTTATTTCGCGCGAAGGCGCGGAGACGCGAAGGGGGTGCGCTTGCGGTGGTCATTCCCGCACCCGCGGGATTGGTCCTGCGATTCAGCGCGCGACGACGTCTCCCGCTCGGGCGCGGCTGGGTTCGGGCAAAACGCCTTGGCGTGAGCCGACTTCCAGGGCCGATCGACATTCGGCGCATTGGACGACTGCTACATTCCCCCATCGTCACTCCCGCGCAGGCGGGAGTCCATATGCACCGACGTCGCGCATCCAGCCGAAGCGGCAGTGGTTATGGATTCCCGCCTTCGCGGAAATGGCGATGGGGCGGCTATGCCCGGTCGAGGAACACGACGCCCGGCACCGCGATGCTTGCCGACGTGGGGCGCAGCCGGCCGTCGTAGGTCAGGTCGAGGATTGCGACATTTCCGCTGCGTTCGTTGGCGACGAGCAGCTGCCCCGTCTCCTCCAGCAGCAGGAAGAAGCGCGGCCAGTCGCCGCCGCACGGGATATGCTGGGCCAGCGTCGCGCTGCCGTCCTCGGCCAGGTCGAACACGGCGATGCTGTTGTGGCCGCGGTTCGAGGCATAGAGGCGGCGGGCGGCGCGATCGATCGCGATATGCGCGGCATAGGATGTGCCCTGCCAGTCGGGCGGGAGCAGCGAGGTCGTGGCGCGCGCGGTCAGCGTACCGTCGAACTGCGCGTCGAGCGTGGTCAGCGTGTTGGCCAGTTCGGTGACGACATAGGCGATCGGCAATGTCGGGTGATAGGCCATGTGGCGCGGCCCCGATCCCGCCGGCGCGCGCCATGCGATCGCCGGATCGCCAATCTCCCCGGTCGACAGCGGATAGGCGAAGACGGCATCGGCGCCGAGATCGACCGAATGCAGGAAGCGGTTGTCGGGGGTGAAGCCGACCCAGTGCGCGTGCGGCCCCGCCTGGCGACCAGCGTTGGGGCCGGTGCCCTTGTGCTGGCGGAGGATCGGCGGCTGCGGCATTCCGGCGGCGAGCGGATAGAGCGCGACGGTGCCCGAGGAATAGTTGGCGACCGCCAGCAGGCTGCCGTTCGGGGCGATGGCGATATGGCAGGGATCGTCGCCGCCGCTCGGCAGGTCGGCGAGGATCTTGCCGTCGCGGTCGGTGGCGACCATCCGCCCCTGCGCGAACTCCCGCACGAAATAGCGCATGTCGCCGCGCGATACGCCGAACGATGCGTCCTTGAGCGCGGGATCGGCGGCGCCGACGCACCAGCTGCGGCCCGATGCGGGCAGGCGATAGACCCCCGCCCCGCCCTTTGCGGCATAGGTGCCGGCGATCAGCGCCTGCCGCCAGCCCTGCGCCCGGGCGGGCAGGGCGGACAAGGTAGCGGTGGCGGCCATGCCGGCCAGAACGGAGCGTCGCGTGGTCATGGCCCCGCTATGCGCCGCTCGGGCCGGCCATGCAATCAGGCGGCGGTGAACACGCCGCAGGCGATGCGACCGCCCGAATTGCCCGACGGATCGGTCTTGTAGTCGTCGGCATTGGCATGGATCACGAAGGCCGATCCATCGGCGTCGAGCAGCCCGTCCATCGTGCCGGCGGGCAGCATGATCGTCACCGATCCCGACCCGTCGGCGCCGATGGTCAGGTTGGGCGCGTCGCCGGCGTGCGGGCCGGCGGGGTTGCTGGTGCCGTGCTGCTTGCCCATCGGGTTCCAGTGGCCGCCGGCGGTGGTGAAGTCGGGCGCGTCGCAGCGGCCGATGGCGTGGACATGCGCACCGTGCATCCCGGCGGGCATGGCGCGCGCGTCGATCCGGATCTGGATACCGCCCGCCATTTCGGTCGCGGTGACGGTGCCGACATCGGCGCCGGCAGCGGTGCGCAGCGACGCGGTCGCCATCCGCATCGGCTTGTCACCGGCCATGCCGGCTCCGGTCGTGGTCGTGCAGCCGGCAAGGGCGGTGGCGGCGATGGCGGTGAGCAAGGTGGCACGCAGCATGATCGAGTTCCCCTTTTGATACTGATGCGGAATGTTTCGGCGGCGCGGGCGGTTCCGTCAGGGTGCCATCGGCCCGGCGAGCAGCAGCGGATCGATCCGCGCGTCGTGCCACTTCATGCTCCAGTGGAGATGCGGGCCGGTGGCGCGGCCGGTCGCGCCGATCGCACCGACGACCTGCCCCTGGCGCACGCGATCGCCGGGCTTCACGTCGATCCGCGACAGGTGCAGGAACGCGCTGTTCAGGCCCATGCCATGGTCGATCATCAGCAGGTTGCCCTCCAGCGTGAAGGGCGCGGATGCCGCGAGGATGACGACGCCGTCCGCCGGTGCCGCGACGGGCGTGCCGGTCGGGCGGGCGACATCGACGCCGGAATGATAGGCACCGGGTTCGCCGGCATAGATGCGCTGCGATCCGAACAGGCCGGAGATGCGGCCCTTGACCGGCCAGGCGAAGCGTTGCCGCCAGCCTTGCGCATCGGTCGCCTTGCTGCGGGCGGCGTTGATCTGGGCGAGTTCGGGGGCGCGGCGGCGCTGGAACTCGGCAGAGGGTTGCGACACGCGCGGCAGGGTCGGCAGGCGTTCGATCCGCCAGCTGCGCGGCGCGACGGTCAGCGGGCGGACGATGCGCTGGCCATCGGGGAGCGTTGCGATCAGCGTCGCGGACGGGCCGGCGTCGCGGTCGAACGCGATCAGGAAGCGGCCGTCGGGCGCGACCGCGACCGGCTGTCCGTCCAGCTGCAGCGTCGCGCCTGCGGCCACGCTGCCGGTCAGCACCGCGCCCTGCCCCGGCGTACCGTCGAGCAGGATCGCAGCGGGGGCCGCCACGATCAGGGCGGCGGCAACGATCACTCCGGGGCCAGCGCCTTCGTCGACGCGGCGGCATCGACATAGGCTTCCTGCCGGTCTGCGTTCCAGTAACGCAGTTCTTCCAATGGGATACGGGTGCCGGTGACCGCGCAGGTCACGAAATCGCCATCGGCCAGCACGCGGAAATTGTTGGTGAGGTAGTGGAGCTTGGCGGGGCGGCTTTCGGGCTTCAGCATGGGCGTGTCCGGATCAGAGCAGAGTGGGTTGGGTCGGCTCGACATAGGCGCGCCCTCCGGCACGCTCAACCTTCGCGTCCAGCACGCCGTCGCGGAAGTGGAGCTGGAGCGCGCCGGCGGCACGGGCATTGGCGGCGGTCGCCACCGTCTTGCCGTTCGTCCTGGCGACGACGCGGACATAGCCCTTCTGCAGCAGATTGTCGGGGTTCACCTGCTCCAGCATCCGCGCGGTGCCATCGAAGCGGGCGCGGGCCTGCGCCAGCCGCTGGGTCAGCATTGCGGGGCGGAGCGCATGGCCGTGGCGGTCGAGGTTGCGCCGGGCGGTCGCGACGCGGCGTTCGAGCGCCAGCGACAGGCGGCCGGCGGCATCGTCCAGCCGCTGGCGCTGCGGCCCCAGCAGCGCGTCGCGGCGCGGCATGACCCGGACCAGCGCCGCCAGCTGCTCGCGGCCCCGGTCGTGATAGCGCCGCACGCAGCGCTGGGTGCGCAGCGACAGGGTGGCGAGCGTGTGGGTCAGGTCGGCGCGTACCGGCACCGCCAGTTCGGCGGCGGCGGTCGGTGTGGGCGCGCGCAGGTCGGCGGCGTGGTCGCACAAGGTGGTGTCGGTTTCGTGGCCGACCGCCGAGATGACCGGGATCGGCGAGGCGGCGACCGCGCGGACGACGACTTCCTCGTTGAAGCACCAAAGGTCTTCGATGGAGCCGCCGCCGCGGGCGACGATCAGCAGGTCGGGGCGGTAGATCGTGGCATCACTACCCGTACCCCGGCGGAGGCCGGGGTCCAGTTGGGTGACCGTTGCGGCTCCTTCCGATTGTTCCGTAACTGGACCCCGGCCTTCGCCGGGGTACGGCTTTGGTTCGCTGGGAGGGGCGTTGTCCTCCCTCAAGATCGGGCGCGAGGGTAGCGATGCGAACCCCCGCACCGCAGCCGCGATCTCGGCCGCCGCGCCTTCGCCCTGCACCTTGACCGGCCAGACCAGCACATGCGTGGGGCAGCGGTCGGCGAGGCGGTGGAGGATGTCGCGGATGACCGCGCCGGTCGGCGAGGTGACGATGCCGATGGTCTTCGGCAGGAAGGGCAGCGGGCGCTTCTTCGCTGGATCGAACAGCCCCTCCCCCGCCAGCTTCGCCTTCAGCTTCTCCAGCAGCGCCATCAGCGCGCCTTCGCCGGCCAGTTCCAGATGATCGATCACGATCTGGTAGCGCGAGCGGCCGGGATAGGTGGTGAGCTTGCCCGTCGCGATCACCTCGACGCCGTCCTGCGGGGTGAAGGCCAGCCGGCCCGCAGAGCCGCGCCACATGACGCCGTCGATCAGCGCGGCATCGTCCTTCAGCGCCAGATAGACATGGCCCGACGAGGCGCGCTTGTAGCCCGAAATCTCGCCGCGCAGCCGAACGCGGCCGAACTCCCCCTCGACCATGCGCTTCAGCCGCCCGGCGAGTTCGCTGACGCTTTCGGGCGCGGCGTTGTCGTTCGGGCGCGGCTCGGCTACGAGCCGGCTCGAGGTAAAATCGGGGAAACGATCGTCCATGAATGTCCTGTTGATCGGATCGGGTGGGCGCGAACATGCGCTGGCGTGGAAGCTGGCCCAGTCGCCGCTCCTCGATACGCTTTATGCCGCGCCCGGCAACCCCGGCATCGCCCAATCCGCGACGCTGGTGGCGCTGGACGTGACCGATCACGGCGCGGTGGTGCGCTTCTGCGTCGAACGGTCGGTCAGGCTGGTCGTGGTCGGGCCGGAAGCGCCGCTGGTCGCGGGCCTTGCCGACGACCTCCGCGCCGCCGGGATCGCGACCTTTGGGCCGTCGGCCGCCGCCGCGCAGCTGGAGGGGTCGAAGGGCTATACCAAGGATCTGTGCCGCGAGGCGGATATTCCGACCGCCGGCTATGTCCGCGTCACCGACCTCGACAGCGCGATCGCGGCGCTGTCCCCCTTCTCGCTGCCCGTCGTCATCAAGGCCGATGGCCTTGCCGCGGGCAAGGGCGTGACGGTGGCGATGGACCGGGCCGAGGCGGAGGGCGCGCTCGCTGCGATCTTCGCCGATGCCGGCGGCGAGGCGGTGATCGAGGAATTCCTGGCGGGCGAAGAGGCCAGCCTGTTCGTGCTGACCGACGGCGTGTCGCTGCTGCCGTTCGGGTCGGCGCAGGATCACAAGCGGGTCGGCGATGGCGACACGGGTCCGAATACCGGCGGCATGGGCGCCTATTCCCCTGCCCCCGTCCTGACCCCGGCGCTGGAGAAACTGGCGATCGAGACGATCGTCGCGCCGACGGTGCGGGCGATGGCGGCACGCGGCACACCCTATTCGGGCGTCCTCTATGCCGGACTGATGCTGACCGACCGTGGCCCCAAGCTGATCGAATATAATGCCCGCTTCGGCGATCCAGAGTGCCAGGTGCTGATGGCGCGGCTGGACAGTGACCTGCTGCCGGTGCTGCTGGCGGTGGCACAGGGGACGCTGGGCACGGTCGAGCCGCCGGAGTTCAGCGACGATAGCGCGCTGACGGTGGTGATGGCGGCGCCGGGCTATCCGGGCACGCCGGAGACGGGGCGGCCCATCGGCGGGATCGACGCGGCGGAGGCGACCGGCGCGACCGTGTTCCATGCGGGAACCCGATCGGCGGGTGAAGGCGTTGTGACCGCCGGTGGCCGGGTGCTGGCCGTCACCGGGCGCGGAACCGATGTGACCGCCGCGCAGGAGGCGGCGTACCGTGCGGTCGATGCGCTCGACTTTCCGGGCTTCTGCCGCCGCGACATCGGCTGGCGCGAAGTCGCCCGCGAAGCGGCGATGAAGGATTGAGACGATGGATAGCGGCACCTCCCCCCTGCAATCGCCCGGTTTCCTGGGCACGCTGACGACGGTTCATTTCGTCCTGATCGCCGTGCTGGCGGTGCTGACGATC
>CAJYRU010000448.1 GCA_913777295.1 uncultured Sphingomonas sp.
CGATGGGCATGGCCGATGTCGCGACCGTCCTCTGGTCGAAATTCCTGAAATTTGATCCCGCCGATCCGCATTGGGCCGACCGCGACCGCTTCGTGCTGTCGGCGGGCCATGGGTCGATGCTGATCTACTCGCTCCTCCACCTGACCGGCTATGCCCGGCCGACCCTTCAGGATATTGCGAATTTCCGCAGGCTCGGCAGCCCGTGCGCCGGCCACCCGGAGAATTTCGAACTTCCCGGCATCGAATGCACCACCGGTCCGCTGGGGCAGGGGTTGGCGATGGCGGTCGGCATGGCGACCGCGGAACGTCACCTGAACACCGTGTTCGGTGACGGGCTGGTCGATCACCGAACCTGGGTGATCGCCGGCGACGGCTGCCTGATGGAAGGCATCAACCACGAGGCGATCGGCCTTGCCGGGCACCTGAAGCTCGGTCGCCTGAACGTCCTGTGGGACGACAACCGCATCACCATCGACGGTTCGACCGACCTGTCGACCAGCGAGGACGTGGCCGCCCGCTATGCCGCGACCGGCTGGCATGTCGTCGCCTGCGACGGCCACGATTTCGCCGACATCGAACGCGCGCTGGCCGAAGCCGCTGCCGATCCGCGTCCGTCGCTGGTCCGCTGCCGCACGATCATCGGCAAGGGCGCGCCGAACAAGGGCGGCAGCCACAAGGTGCATGGATCGCCGCTGGGTGCCGAGGAAATCCTCGCCACCCGCGCTGCCCTTTTGTGGGAGCATGACGCCTTCCACCTGCCCGCGGCGCTGACCGACGCGTGGAAGGAAATCGGCGCGCGGGGCCAGTCGGCCCATGCCGACTGGAACAGCCGCCTGTCGGCCCATGCCGACCGCGCCGAATTCGAACGCCGCATGGCGAACCAGCTCCCCGAAGGCTGGTCGCTGAAGGGCCATATCGACAGCCTGATTGCCGAGCCGAAGAAGATCGCGACCCGCGTCGCCTCCTCGCTGGCCCTCGAAGCGATCAACGCCTCGCTGCCCGAAACCATCGGCGGTTCGGCCGACCTCACGCCCTCGAACAATACCCAGACCAAGGCGCAGGTCGCGCTGACGGCGGAGGATTATTCGGGCCGCTACATCCATTACGGCATCCGTGAATTCGGCATGTCGGCCGCGATGAACGGCATGGCGCTACATGGTGGCGTGCTGGCATATGGCGGCACCTTCCTGGTGTTCGCCGACTATGCCCGCCCCGCGATCCGCCTGTCGGCGCTGCAGAATGCCGGCGTCGTCTATGTGATGACCCACGACTCGATCGGTCTGGGCGAGGACGGCCCGACCCACCAGCCGATCGAACATGTGATGAGCCTGCGCATCATCCCCGGCCTTGACGTCTATCGCCCTGCGGACGCGGTCGAGACGGCGGAATGCTGGGAACTGGCGGTCCAGCGCCGCGACGGTCCGTCGCTGCTCGCTTTGTCGCGCCAGAACCTGCCGCAGCTGCGTACGGAGTCGGGCGAGAATCGCAGCGCCAGGGGCGCCTACCGCCTCAAGGCCGCCGAAGCCGATCGCCGCGTCATCCTGATCGCGACCGGTTCGGAGGTCGAGATCGCCGTCGGCGTCGCGCAGCAGCTGGAGGCGAAGGGCATCGGCGCCGACGTCGTGTCGATGCCATGCTGGTCGCGCTTCGATGCGCAGGACGCGGCCTATCGCGAGGACGTCCTGCCGCACGCCCGCCCGGACGAGATCCTGCGCGTGTCGATCGAAGCGGGCACGACCATCGGCTGGGAACGCTACACCATGGTCGATGGTCTGCGCTTCGGCATCGACCGGTTCGGCGCATCGGCCCCGGCCGACAAGCTCTACGAATATTTCGGACTGACCGCCGATGCCATCACCGCAAAGGTGCTGGCGCGGCTTGGCAACTGAGGAGACGCGGATATGACGAAAGTAGCGATCAACGGGTTCGGGCGCATCGGCCGTCTGGTGGCGCGCGCGATCCTCGAACGGCCCGACAGCGGGCTGGAACTGGTGACGATCAACGACCTGGCCGACGCGAAGTCGAACGCCTGGCTGTTCAGCCGCGATTCGGTCCACGGCAAGTATCCGGGCGAGGTTGCCGCCGAGGGCGACGATCTGGTCATCGACGGCAAGCGCATCCGCGTGACCGCCGAGCGTGATCCGGCCAACCTGCCGCACAAGGAACTGGGCGTCGAGCTGGTGCTGGAATGCACCGGCTTCTTCACCGATCGCGCGTCGTGCCAGAAGCACATCGACGCGGGCGCGAAGCGCGTGCTGATCTCGGCTCCGGGCAAGAATGTCGACCTGACCGTCGTGTACGGCGTCAACCACGACAAGCTGGAAGCGGGCCACACCATCGTGTCGAATGCGTCGTGCACCACCAACTGCCTGGCGCCGGTCGCCAAGGTGCTGAACGATTCGATCGGCATCGAACGCGGCCTGATGACCACGATCCACGCTTACACCAACGATCAGAAGATCCTCGACCAGATCCACCCGGACCTGCGCCGCGCCCGTGCCGCTGCGATGTCGATGATCCCGACCACCACCGGCGCCGCCCGCGCGGTCGGGGAAGTACTGCCCGAACTCAAGGGCCGTCTCGACGGGTCGGCGGTCCGCGTGCCGGTGCCGGACGGCAGCCTCGTCGACCTGACCTTCACGCCGAAGCGCGACACGACCAAGGACGAAGTCAATTCGATCCTGAAGGCGGCGTCGGAGTCCGGCCCGCTGAAGGGCGTGCTGGTCTTCTCGGACGAGCCGCTCGTCTCGATCGACATCGTCCACACGCCAGCATCGTCGACCGTCGACAGCCTGGAGACCGCCGTGCTGGACGGCAAGCTGGTCCGCGTAGTGTCGTGGTACGATAACGAATGGGGCTTCTCGAACCGCATGGTCGACACCGCGACCGCGATGGCGAAGCTGGGCTGACCCGGTGGCGGGCGGTGTTCTCCGGGGTATCGCCCGCCACGCCTTTTCGCGCGGGCCGATCGAGCTGGTGCAGGCGGTGCGCGTCACCGTCGAAACCGGCATCGACGGCGACTTCCGCGGCGCGCTGAAGCCCGGCCGCAACAAGCGGCAGGTGTCGCTGATGGAAGTCGGCGACTGGGCGCAGGCGATGACGCTGATCGGCCATGACCTGCCATGGTGGGAACGCCGCGCGAACCTGCTGGTCGAGGATTTCGACCTGCCGCAGACGACCGGCGTGCGCGTCCGCGTGGGCGAGGTGCTGCTGCAGATCACCAAGGAATGCGATCCGTGCAGCCGCATGGAGACGATCGCCGAGGGCCTTCGCGCCGCGCTCACCCCCGACTGGCGCGGCGGTGCGCTGGCGCAGGTGATCGAGGGCGGCATGATCCGCGTCGGCGATACGATCACACTGGAACAACCCCGTTAGGTTCGAGCTTGTCGGGAACCGTTCTCGACGGACGCATCTCGCTCGCTTCGAAAGCTGCTCGAACCGAACGGCATTAGGGAGCGAAGACATGAGCCGTAATTTCAAGACGCTCGACGATATGGGCGACCTCACCGGCAAGCGCGTGCTGGTCCGCGAGGACCTGAACGTGCCGATGGCCGATGGCGCCGTCACCGACGACACCCGCCTGCGTGCCACCATCGGCACCGTCACCGAACTGGCCGATCGCGGCGCGATCGTGCTGATTCTCGCCCATTTCGGCCGTCCGAAGGGTAACCCAAGCCCCGAATTCTCGCTGTCGCAGGTCGTCCGCCCGCTCGGCGCGGTGCTGGGCCGTGAAGTCCGCTATGTCGATTGGGAAGGGGCCGAGGCGAATGTCGCGACGCTCAATCCCGGTGACATTGCCGTTCTCGAAAACACCCGCTTCTTCGGCGGTGAGGAAAAGAACGACCCGGCGGTGATCGACCGGTTCGCATCGCTCGGCGACATGTACGTCAACGACGCCTTCTCGGCCGCCCACCGCGCCCATGCCTCGACCGAGGGGCTGGCGCACAAGCTCCCCGCTTTCGCCGGGCGGCAGATGGAGGTCGAACTTGACGCGCTGGACAAGGCGCTGGGCAATCCGCAGCACCCGGTCGCGGCGGTCGTCGGCGGGGCGAAGGTGTCGTCGAAGCTCGACGTGCTGAAGCATCTGGTCGGACAGGTCGATCACCTCATCATCGGTGGCGGCATGGCCAACACCTTCCTCGCCGCGCGTGGGGTCGATGTCGGCAAGTCGCTGTGCGAGCATGACCTGACCGGCACCGCCGACGAAATCTTCGAAGCTGCGGAAAAGGCCAACTGCACCATCCACCTGCCGTACGACGTCGTGGTGGCGAAGGAGTTCAAGCCGAACCCGGCCACGCGCACCGTCAACGTCCACGAAGTCGCCGCCGACGAAATGATCCTCGACGTGGGGCCGGCGGCGACCGAGGCGCTGGGCGACGTGCTGAAGAACTGCCGGACCCTGGTGTGGAACGGGCCGATGGGCGCGTTCGAAACCCCGCCGTTCGACGTCGCGACCGTGTCGCTCGCCCGCACGGCGGCGGCGCTGACCGCCGACGGTTCGCTGGTATCGGTCGCCGGCGGTGGCGATACCGTCGCCGCGCTCAACCAGGCCGGGGTCAGCGACCAGTTCAGCTTCATCTCGACCGCCGGCGGTGCCTTCCTCGAATGGATGGAGGGCAAGGAACTGCCCGGTGTCGCCGCGCTGATCCGGTAACCACGCCACTCCCGTCTACCGTACCCCCGCGCAGGCGGGGGTCCAGGGCGCCGAACGCTACGCTGCGTTATCTGGCTCTGGACCCCCGCCTGCGCGGGGGTACGTCGTTTTTAACGCACGTACCCCCAACTACCCGCTTGATCCCACCCCCAACCCCCGCTACCCGTTCAACACGTTAAACGAAGGGTAGGGCGTTGCTAGGGGTACGACTCGATACCGAACTGGAGGAGCGGCTCGCCAACGTCGCGCGCTCGCAGGGGCGCTCGAAGAGCGACATCGCCCGCGATGCCGTGCGCCGCTATGTCGAGCTGCACGACGAAGCCTTTCGCGCCGAAGCCCGCCGCCAGTCCGAACGCGCCGCCGCGCGCGACGACGGTGCCGACTGGGCTTTCTTCGACCGGGTCGAAGCGGAGGACGGCCGGTGGAGATAAGGCGCGGCATGATCGTGCTGGTCGAGGGGCCGGAGGCGCTGGCGAACAAGCGCCGTCCCTTCCTCGTCGTGCAATCCGACCTGTTCAACGAAGCCCATGCCTCGGTCACGCTCGTGCCGATGACCAGCCTGACCGGCGGCGAGACGCTGTTTCGCGTGCCATTTCCCGTGTCCGACACGACCGGTATCTCGGTCGAGAGCGAGGCACAGGTCGACAAGATCAAGACGCTGCGCCGCAGCCGCATCGTGCGGGTGCTGGGGCAGGCGGATGCCACATCGATGGAGCAGGTGGACCAGGCGCTGAGGCGCTGGCTCGCGCTCTAGACGCAACGCTTCAAACCTAAGGGGTCGAACATGAACAACGCCGACATGACTGCAAAGATTGCCGACGGACATGGGTTCATCGCCGCGCTCGACCAGAGCGGCGGTTCGACGCCGAAGGCGCTTAAGGGTTATGGCGTCGAGGACGGCGCATGGGGTTCGGACGAGGAAATGTTCGGCCTGATCCACGACATGCGCGCCCGCATCATCACCTCCGACGCGTTTGACGGGGACAAGGTGATCGGCGCCATCCTGTTCGAACGCACCATGGACGGGCAGGCGGGCGGCAAGCCCGTGCCGCAGGCGCTGGCCGACAAGGGGGTCGTCCCCTTCCTCAAGATCGATAAGGGGCTGGAGGACGAGGCGAACGGCGTGCAGCTGATGAAGCCGATGCCCGGCCTAGACGAGCTGCTCGCCCGCGCCGCCAGGCTCGGCATCTTCGGCACCAAGGAACGCTCGGTCGTCAACCTCGCCAACCGCCAGGGCATCGCCGCCGTGGTCGAGCAGCAGTTCGACATTGCCGACCAAGTGCTGTCGCACGGCCTGATGCCGATCATCGAACCGGAAGTGAACATCAAGAGCGCCGAGCGGGCAGAGGCCGACCAGATCCTGCTCGACGAGACGCTCAAGGCGCTCGACGCGATGACCGCCGATGACAAGGTGATGCTGAAACTGTCGCTGCCGGCCAAGCCCGGCCTGTTCCAGCCGCTGATCGACCACCCTCGCGTGCTGCGCGTCGTGGCACTGTCGGGCGGGTTCAGCCGCACCGAAGCGTGCGCCGAACTGTCGAAGAACCCCGGCATCATCGCCAGCTTCAGCCGCGCACTGCTCTCCGACCTGCGCCAGCAGATGACCGACGCCGAGTTCGACGCAGCGCTGGGCCAGGCGATCGACGAAATCCACTGCGCCTCGACCGAGAAGGCGCTCGTCGCGGCGTAACGCTTTCCTACCTGCTCGCAGGCACGGCAAAAGGGCATCGGGCGCGCCAGCGTCCGGTGCTCTTTGTCATTGTGGCCGACCCCTCGTCACCCCGGGTCGAGCCCGGGGTGAC
>CAJYRU010000449.1 GCA_913777295.1 uncultured Sphingomonas sp.
CACCACGGCAAGACCGTCGATTTCCGCAACGTCATCCTCATCATGACGACCAATGCGGGCGCGTCGGACATGGCCAAGGAATCGATCGGTTTCGGTCAGATCGACCGCGAGGACGTGCAGGAAGAGGCGGTGAAGAAGCTCTTCACCCCCGAATTCCGCAATCGGCTCGATGCGATCGTACCGTTCGGTTACCTGCCGCCGGAAGTCGTCGCGCGGGTGGTGGACAAGTTCATCCTCCAGCTGGAACTGCAGCTGGCCGATCGTGGCGTCCATATCCATCTGGACGAGGAAGCGAAGACGTGGCTGACCGAGCGCGGCTATGACAAGCTCTATGGCGCACGGCCGATGGGCCGCCTGATCCAGGACAAGATCAAGCAGCCGCTGGCCGAGGAACTGTTGTTCGGCAAGCTGGTCCATGGCGGCGAGGTGAAGGTCCGGTTGAAGGACAATGCCCTCGCCTTCGAAATGACGCCCGCGGCACCCAAGAAGCCGCGCAAGGGCGGCAAGGCCAAGGCCGCCGCCGGCGCCTGAGAAAACACCGCCCCGTAGAGCGATCTACGGGGCCGTTTTCGTTTACGCCCCCGTACCGCGCGCGATCCGTTCGACCGTTCCGTCGATCCGCTCGACCTCCAGCGCGACGATCCGGCCGTCCTTTTCCACGAAGCGGAAGCGCGACAGCGGATCGCCCTCGGGGACCATGACATTCGCCTCGACCGGCACCAGTACCGATGGCGCACGCCCGCCGCGGCTGGTGGTCAGGCGATCGCCGCTGACGGCCAGTCGCCGCTCGCCATAGCTGCCGGCATAGTCCGCCAGCGGGTGGCCCGCGCGAACCGGCGTCACGGTGGCGCGATAGAAGGCCGCCAGCCGTTCCGCCTCACGCCGGTCGTCCCCGCTCGACTTCGCCGCGATCGCGGTCATCGCCGCCGCCTGTGCCGCTGCCGGCGCACGGTCCACCGGGACGGCGATGCCCGGGGCGACACCGACCGCCTCCCAATCCTTGCCGGTCTTCAGGCTGATCGCCCGCCCGCTCGACACGCTCAGGACATAGCTCTTGCCGACCGGCAGCAGGTCGTTGCGAAAGCCCGCCCCTGCGGTCCGCTCACCCACCAGCGTACCGAAGCCCAGCGCCGACACATGGGTCGCAAATTCCTCTGCCGCCGATGCCGTACCACCGCTGGTCAGCACATAGAGCGGCTTGCCCGCAAGGCTGAACGGCGCCTTGGGCGCGGTGGTCGCCTCCCCCGGGCGGCCGCGCATCTCGAAATGCATCAGCGGCGTACCGGCGGGCACGAAATAGCTGGCCAGCGCGGCGACTGCGCCCGGCGACCCGCCGCCGTTGCGACGTAGGTCGATGATATAGGCGTCGCCGCCGCGCAGGAACTGCATCGCCCCGGTGATCGCCGCTTCCGCCTCCGGCGTGCCCCATTCGAAGCCGTCATAGGCGATCATGCGGATATTGCCCGGCAGCACCTCCATCGCCCGCACCCCGCCATTGTGCCGCGCGATCATCCGCGCCATCGCCGGCGGCATTGCCGCATCATCGTCGGGCAGCGGCTGGCTGCCCAGCATCGCCGCCATCTTCGGATCGTACCGGATGCCCAGATGCTTGTCGGCGGTGACCTGATGCATATCGGTATCGATCCGCTCTGCCAGCGCATCGCCGGACAGGCCGCGATAGCGCTGCGGATCGGCCAGCGCGGCGCTCAGCTTCGCCGCGGTATCGGGCAGGACATAGCGTTCGGTGATCGCCGCCCGCACGGCGGCAACGACGGTGGCCGGATCGTCGGCCGGTGCCTGCCCGATGGCAGCCCCGCTCATCGCAAGCGACAGTAACGACAGAACGATCCGGCGACGCATATTCCCTCCCACAAACGAACTGCCTTATCGCTTGGCCACGCTGCCCGATTTCGGCAAAGATCGGGGCGACACCGACGAAAACCGGCAATCCGGCAGGAACCAGGGATGGCGATGCGCGACCTCGACCGGCATGATCGCGAACTGCTGCACTGGCTGCAGCGCGACGCCCTGCGCACCGCGGAAGACCTGGCACGTGACGTCGCCCTTTCCCCGTCCGCGATTACCCGGCGGGTGCGGCGGATGCGCGAAGACGGGACGATCGTCGCCGATGTCTCGATCGTGTCCGACCGCGTCGGGTCGTTCCTGTCGGCGTTGGTGGATATACAGCTGCACCGCCACGACCTGCCGCATGTCGAAGCGCTGCTGCGGCGGCTGGACGCCGACCGGCAGGTACAGTCGATCCTGGAGGTGACCGGCCCGTTCGACCTGACGCTGATGGTCGTCGTCACGGACATGGCGGCGTATAACCGCTTCGCCGACGCCATGCTGGCGAACGATCCGGTGATCCGCCGCTACGAAACGCGTTTCGTCAAGAAGCGGCGCAAATGGTCGGCGGCGCGGCCGCTCGACTGAACGGCGGCGATGCGTCGGGCACCGCCGCCATCGTTACCTATTGCAGGACGACCGTCACCGCGCGACGATTCTGTGCCCATGCCGCCTCGTCCGAACCCAGCGCCAGCGGGCGTTCCTTGCCATAGCTGATCGTCGTGATCCGCGACGGCGAGATGCCGCGCGTCGCGAGATAGCTGCTGGCGGCGTTGGCGCGGCGATCGCCGAGCGCGAGGTTGTATTCACGGGTGCCGCGTTCGTCGGCATGGCCCTCGATCGTCACGCGGACATTGGGGTAGCGTGCCAGCCACTGCGCCTGGCTGTCGAGAATCTGCCGCGCGGTTGCGTCGATGTCATATTGGTCGAGGCCGAAGTTGATCGTGTCGCTGGCGACCGACTGCTGGAAATCGGCACGCGACCCCGGCACGACGCCGTTGGTGCCGGTCCCGGTACCCGTGCCGCCCATGCCGGCGTTCGGATCGACGGTCTGCCCCGGTGCCGGCGGCAATACCGCCGGGCGCTTCTTGGCACAGCCGGCGGTCGCCAGCAGGCCGATGGCGACGAACAGCGTCGCGGAAATCTTGGTCATGATAAACCTCCCTTGGTCGTTGCGCCTCCCGCTACAATGCCCCTGTAGCGGAAATGGCCCCCGTTGGTGAAAGGTCAGGGCCGCAGCGGCCCCCAGCTGGGGTCCGACCCGTCGAGTGCGGTCGGAATGCGGCGGATGTTCGCACCGGTCAGGTCGACCGACCAGATCTGCGTCCGGCCCGACCCCTGCGCACTGCGGAAGAAGGTCAAGACGCGGCCGTTCGGCGACCAGCTCGGCCCTTCGTCGCCCCATGCGTCGGACAACAGCTTCTCGCCGCTGCCACTGGGCGACATGATGCCGATGCGGAAGCTGCCCCCACCCTGCCGGGTGAAGGCGATCAGGTCGCCGCGCGGGCTCCACACCGGCGTCGCATAGCGTCCGCCGCCGAAGCTGATCCGCTGCTGGTTCGACCCGTCGGCATTCATCACATAGAGCTGCTGCGATCCCGACCGGTCGCTTTCGAACACGATCTTCGAACCGTCGGGCGAATAGCTGCCCCCGGTATCGATGCCGGGCGCGTTGGTCAGCCGCTGCGGGCTGCCGCCGCTGGCGGACACGCGATAAATGTCGGTATTGCCCGCCTGCGCCATCGAGAACAGCACATAGCGGCCATCGGGCGAGAATCGCGGTGCGAAGGTCAGCGACGCATTCTGCACCAGCAACCGCTGTCGCCCGCTGTCGAGGTCGAGGACATAGATTGCCGGCCGCTCGTTCGCGTACGACATATAAACGATCGACTGCTGGTTCGGCGCGAAGCGCGGCGTCAGCACGATCGACTGGCCGTTGGTCAGGAAGCGGTGATTGGCGCCGTCCTGGTCCATGATCGCCAGCCGCTTGATACGATTGCCCTTCGGCCCCGTCTCGCTGACATAGACGATACGGCTGTCGAAATAGGCGCTTTCGCCCGACAGGCGGGTATAGACCGCATCGGCGCATTTGTGCGCGGCGCGGCGCCATTCGGCGGGTGCCACGTTGAACCCCTGCCGCGTCAATTCGGTGCGCCCGAACGTGTCGTAGAGATAGCAGCCGATGGTCAGCGTCCCGTTCGCCTCGGCACGGACATAGCCCTGTACCAGTGCCTGCGCATTGCTCCACACGGCATAGTCGGGCGCCTGTACCTGCGCCATCGCGACCGGTGGCAGGCCATCGGGGCCGGCGGGCTTGAACAGCCCCGAATTGCGCAGGTCGGTGGCGACGATCTCCGCCAGCTGCCGCCCGAGCGCGTCGGTTGATCCGGCCGGCGTCGAGGCGACCTGCGGCGTCGGCATCACCGGCACCGCGATCGGCAGCGGTGCGGAAATGCCGCCCTCGATGTCGACCTCGACCTGCGCGAACGCCGCCGGGGCCGCGAGCAGGCTGGCGAGTACCGCGCCCAGTGCCATCGTCAGTTTACGCATACATCCCCTCCGGTCAGCCGGGCAGCTTGTAGTTGATGATGATGTCCTTCCACCCGCCCTCATACAGGTCGGCGGGCAGTTCGTACGGCGCACACTGCGTCAACGCCGCGATCGCCAGTTCGGACACGCGTT
>CAJYRU010000450.1 GCA_913777295.1 uncultured Sphingomonas sp.
ACCGCCTGCGGCTTCTGCGCGGTCGCGGCGGTATCGAGATACGCCCAGCCATCGGGAATGGCCGGAAAGTCGCTGACGCGGTCGAGGGGGGTGGCGGAGGTCAAAGCGCCGCTTCCAGCCACGCATCGGCGTCCGCCGCGAATGCCTCGCGCACCGTTTCGTCGCCGATCCGGTCGAGCGCATCCGAGACGAATGCCTTGGTCAGCAGCGCCTTGGCCCGTGCTTCGGTCACGCCGCGGCTGCGCAGGTAGAACAGCGCCTTCGCATCGAGTTCGCCGACCGTGGCACCGTGCGCGCACTTCACGTCGTCGGCAAAGATTTCGAGTTCCGGCTTCAGGTTCACTGTTGCGGTCCGTTGCAGCAGCAGCCCGCGCAGCGACTGTTCGCCGTCGGTCTTCTGCGCACCGCGCGCCACTTCGACGCGGGCGGCGAGGCTCGCCTGGCTGCGATCGGCGGCGACCGCGCGCCATGTCTGGCGGCTGGAGCCGTTCAGCGCGGCGTGGCGGACGGCGACGGCGCATTCCTGCCGCTGGTCCTCGCGGGTCAGCAGCGCGCCGCCATAATCGACGAACGCGCTATCGCCGTCGAGCGTCAGCTGCGCGTCGATCCGGCTGCCCATGCCGCCGGCGCCGAGGAACTGCGATACCAGGCTCGCGCCCTCGCCCACCACCGCTTCATCGCGGATCGACACGAAGCCGGTCGCCTGGAGCAGCCGCACGCTGCGCATCAGTCGCGCGCCGCGTTCGAGGTCGATCTGCGTCAGGCGGTTGGTCCAGCCGGAGCCGACATAGGTCTCTACGACCGACGCCACCGCATCCTCGTCCAGCGTCAACCGGGCGGGGAGATGATTTTCGGCACCGGTCGTGACATGGACGATCTGCACGGTATCGCCGACTTCCGCCGGCGACAGGTCGATCGACCAGCCCGCCGCGCCCGATGCCTGAACACCCAGCGGATGCGCGGTGTCGAGCGTCAGGCGCGACAGCGCGACATGGCCCGGGGTGCTGTGGCCGGGCGCGTAAACGCCATCGACAAACACGATCCGCGGGCCGGGGATGTCGAGCCAATGGCTGTCGGCGACCGGCGCGTCACCCCGCGCCGACGCGGCGGCGGCGGTCAGCGCAGCAAGGTCGGTCCAGCGGAACGCCTCCTGCGAGTTCGTGGGAAGGGTGGCCATTATGCCGCCACCGCTCCATAGCCTTCGCGCTCCAGCTCGTGCGCCAGTTCCGGGCCGCCCGAGCGTACAATGCGGCCATCGGCCAGCACATGGACGAAATCGGGCTGCACGTAATCGAGCAGGCGCTGGTAATGGGTGATGAGGATTACCGCCTTGTCGGGCGCGCGCATGATGCGGTTGATGCCGTCGCCGACGATGCGCAGCGCGTCGATGTCGAGGCCGCTGTCGGTTTCATCGAGGATGGCGAGCTTCGGGTCGAGGATGCCCATCTGCACCATCTCGTTGCGCTTCTTCTCGCCGCCCGAAAAACCGACATTCACCGGCCGCTTCATCATGTCCATGTCCATGCCGAGGCCATCGGCCTGCGCACGGGCGAGCTTCAGGAACTCGGCACCCGACAGCGGCTTTTCATCGCGGGCGCGGCGCTGGCTGTTCAGGCTTTCGCGCAGGAACTGGACGTTCGACACGCCGGGAATTTCGACCGGATACTGAAAGCCGAGGAACAGACCGGCAGCGGCGCGCGCATCCGCTTCCATCTCCAGCAGGTCCTCGCCGGCAAAGGTCACCGACCCCTCGGTCACCTCATAACCGGGACGCCCGCCCAGCACATAGCCAAGCGTCGACTTGCCCGCGCCGTTCGGCCCCATGATCGCATGGACCTCGCCCGCATTCACGGTGAGCGACAGGCCCTTGAGGATTTCCTTGCCGTCGATTTCGGCGTGGAGATTGTCGATCTTCAGCATGTTCCGTCCTGTTCGTGCGGGCATGACCCGCGTATCTCAAAATCTTACGGCGTCTCGCCCGCGACCGGTTCGGTACCGAACTCGGCCTCCGCTGCGTCGGGGTTGGTCAGCACCGCCTTCATCGACGCATCGATCTTGTCGAGCATCGCCGCATGGGCCTTCGCCACCTTCGCCCGCACCGGCGCGCACGCCTTGGCCGCGTCGTCGAAGATCGCGACACGCGCGGCGGCATCGGTCGGCGGCTTTTCCATGCGCGCATCGGCGTTGATGTGCGTCGACAGACATTCCGCATAGGGCGCGGTCGGCGCGACCGCCTGTAGCGCAAGCAGCAGCGCGATCACCCCACCGACCCTTCAAGGCTGATGCCGAGCAGCTTCTGCGCCTCGACCGCGAATTCCATCGGCAGCTGTTGCAGCACTTCGCGCGCAAACCCGTTGACGATCAACGCGACCGCCGCCTCCGAATCCAGCCCGCGCTGCATCGCGTAGAACATCTGGTCCTCGCTGATCTTCGAGGTCGTCGCCTCATGCTCGATCTGCGCCGAGGGATTCTTGACCTCGATATAGGGCACGGTGTGTGCGCCGCACTGGTCACCGAGGAGCAAGCTGTCGCACTGGGTGAAGTTGCGCACGCCTTCGGCCGAAGGACCGACGCGCACCAGCCCGCGATAGGTATTGTCGCTGCGGCCGGCGCTGATCCCCTTCGACACGATGGTCGAGCGCGACCCCTTGCCCAGATGGATCATCTTGGTGCCGGTATCGGCCTGCTGGCGGTTGTTGGTGACCGCGACCGAATAGAATTCGCCGACCGAGTTCTCGCCCGCCAACACGCAGGACGGGTATTTCCAGGTGA
>CAJYRU010000451.1 GCA_913777295.1 uncultured Sphingomonas sp.
CCGGTCCAGTCCAGCCCGATCAGGTCGCCCAGCTGGTTGATCGCGGCGAACAGCACGCCGACCCAGACCAGCGAAAAGCCGAACAGCCCCATGGTCAGCAGGCGGCGCGTATCCATCGCAAAGACGATGTCGCGCGCGGGCGCCTCTACCGTTGTCGCCACGTCGGGAACATCGCGCCCCCGCAGCACGGCGCGCAACCGCGCCGCCTCCGCCAGCGACACGCTGTCGAGCGATGCCTCGTCCGCTTCCCCGCCGCCGGTTTCGATCCGCACCCGCGCTAGCCCGAAGAGGCGCGCCAGCAGCTTCTGGTCGATCGACACGTCCTGAATCCGCTCGAACGGGATCGAGCGGCGATTGCGGTGGAGGATGCCGTCGGCGATGACCAGTTCGCCATCGCCGATGCGATAGGTGAACGACCGCCAGCGCAACCATGTCAGCAGCCCCGCGCCGACCAGCACCAGCGCCGCCGCGCCGGCCATCACCAGGAACCCGCCCTTCGACGCCGCAGCCGACAGCGCGACCAGCCCCGCGACATTCTGCGGCGCCTTCACCACGATCCGGAGTGCGATGGTACCGGGATGCAGCCGCCGCCCCGCATCGGGCGTGCTCACCATGGCGACGCGCCGATCGCGGCACGGATGCGGTCGCGGACCGCTTCGGCCGCCGCGCGGGACAGGCCGGGTACCGCGACGCGGCTATGATCGGTACCGGCGGTGTGTAGCACGACGGTCGCCACGCCGCAGGCGCGCTCGATCGGTCCCTGCGACAGGTCGATATGCTGGACCCGCCCGATCGGCACGATGGTGTGGACGCGCATCAGCCAGCCATGCGCGACCTGCAACTCGCGGTCGTCCAGTGCAAAACCCCAATGGCTGAACTTACGCGCCGGCGCGACGACGGTCAGCCACGCCCCGATGGCGAGTGCCGGAATGGCGGCCAGCCCGTGCATCAGCCCCTGATCGACGAGGATCAGTTCTCCGATCCCGGCCACCGCCAGCAGTATCAACGCCTGGACCGCGCCGCGCCAGCGCAGGACGTTCAGGAACCGACGATCGAGGGAGCTGAGTGCAGCGCTATCATCCATAGGCGGTGTGATAGGGGCACAACACGCCCCGCTCAAGCGAATCCGGCGCGGGCGGCCCTATGCTCTTGTGCGCGAGCGCCTGCGAGGCCATAGCGCCCGCGAATATTCTGTGCAGTCGAGGGCTATCCATGAAACTCCGCATCGTCGTGACGCTCAAGAACGGCGTACTCGATCCGCAGGGCAAGGCGATCGAACACGCGCTCGGCTCGCTCGGTTTCGCGGGCGTGGGCGAGGCCCGCGTCGGCAAGCTGATCGAACTGGACGTCGCCGACGATACCGATGACGAAACGATCGACGCGATGTGCCGCAAGCTGCTGGCCAACACCGTCATCGAAAACTACCGGGTCGAACGCGCATGAAGAGCGCGGTCATCGTCTTTCCGGGGTCGAATTGCGACCGCGACATCGCCGTCGCATTGGAATCGGTCACCGGCACCGCCCCGACGATGGTGTGGCACCGCGACACCGACCTGCCCGACGACATCGGTCTGGTCGCCGTGCCCGGCGGCTTTTCCTATGGCGACTATCTGCGCTCCGGCGCGATCGCCGCGCGGTCGCCCGTCATGCGCGCGGTGGTCGATGCCGCTGCCAAGGGCCTGCCGGTGCTGGGCATCTGCAACGGGTTCCAGATTCTGACCGAAGCCGGGTTGCTGCCGGGCGCGCTGATGCGCAACCGCGGCCTGTCGTTCGTTTGTCGCGACGTGGCGCTGACCGTCGGCGACACCCGATCGGCGTTCACCAGCGGCTATCGTGCGGGCGATACGATCAAGGTACCGGTGGCGCATCATGACGGCAACTACACCGCCGACGACGCGACGCTCGACCGGATCGAGGGCGAAGGCCAGGTCGCGTTCCGCTATGCCGAACCGGTCAACGGATCGGCGCGCGACATCGCCGGCCTGGTCAACGATGCCGGCAACGTGCTGGGCATGATGCCGCATCCCGAACGCCGCATCGAAGCCGCCCATGGCGGCCGCGACGGTCGCGCACTCTTCGAAGGGCTGCTGGCGAAGGTCGGCGCCTGAACGCTGCTCACCGCGACCGGCGCTCTCCCGCAAAGGGGGAGAAGTCGGTCGCGGCGTCGAAGATTTCTACCCCCTCGCGCCGCTTCAGCCAGCCGACCACGGCATAGGTGACCGGCGTCAGCACCACTTCCCACGCGACCTTCATCGCCCAGTTGGTGACCATCACCGTCGCGACCTGCCCGGCCGGCCATACATAGAGGAAGGCGAGCGGATAGAAGATCGCGCTGTCGACCGCCTGCCCCACCACCGTCGACCCGATCGTCCGCGTCCACAGTGCGCGCCCCTGTGTCCACAGCTTCATCCGGGCGAGGACATAGGCGTTGACGAACTCCCCGGCCCAAAAGGCGGCGATCGAGGCGAAGACGATCCGCGGCACCTGTCCGAACACCGCTTCATAGGCACCCTGGCCCGTCCAACCGGACGCGGGCGGCATCGCGACAACGGCCCATGCCATGAATGCCATGAACAGCAGCGCCGCGAACCCGACCCAGATGCATCGCCGCGCACGGGCATAGCCATAGACTTCGGTCAACACATCGCCCAGCACGTAGGAGACGGGAAAGAACAGGATGCCCGCGCCGAACACGAAGGGCGTCCCCGCGACCTCGATCGCCGCGACCTTGCCCGCGCCGATGATGTTGGATAGCAGCAGGATGGTGACGAACGCCGCCATGACCAGATCGAAATGGCGAAATGCGCGCGCCGGAACGGCGTTGGCATCGACACGGTTCAGGACGCGATCGGACGGTTCGTGCATGACCGCGTTATGATAGCGGTTCCGCTCCGCCGCAATGCGCGCTAACGAAGCGGCGGGCACCCGTAGCTCAGCTGGATAGAGCAAGGAGCTTCTACCTCCTTGGTCGGGGGTTCGAATCCCTCCGGGTGCGCCATTTCCGTTCAGCTTTAGGCACTGCGGCTCCCGGCGTCTGGGATGCCATGATGGCCCGTTCCAGCATCGCATTGCGCCCCGTGATCCGCACCTCGCGGTCGCCGACTTCTACGCGGTCGACGAACAGGTGGATGTATTCCTTGCGCGTCCTGCCGTCCGACTCGTCCAGCTTACGGCGAAGCAGATCGCCGAACCGGGCGATGATCGCAGGCATGATCCGCCGATCACCGGCGTCGAGTTGCCGTTCGAGGACGGCGATGTCGGCCTGGATGCTGGCTTTCTGCGCACGGATGTTGCCGAGTTCGGTGGCGACTTGCGGATCGTCCGGGCTGAGCACCTCCAGCCGGACCAGCTTGATCACGCGGGCGCTCTCG
>CAJYRU010000452.1 GCA_913777295.1 uncultured Sphingomonas sp.
CGCATGGCTCGACACCAGCCCCATCAGCAGCCGGGTCGACGTGCCCGAATTGCCCATGTCGAGTGCGGTGGAGGGTTGCAGCAGCCCGCCGACGCCGACGCCGTCGATCGTCCACACGCCGTCGTCGCCGCGTTCGATCGTCGCCCCCATCGCGCGCATCGCGGCGGCGGTGGACAAGACGTCCTCCCCCTCCAGCAATCCGGTCACGCGGCTGGTACCGACAGCCAGTGCGGAGAGCATCAGCGAACGGTGGCTGATCGACTTGTCGCCGGGAACGGGGGCGGTGCCGGTCAGCGGGCCGCTGGCGGCGACGGAAAGCGGGGTGGGGGTGGCGTCGTGCATGACCGGCGGCTTTGACAGCGCGTGCCCGCTATGGCAAGGCGCGGCCCCATCCGGGGTATCCGCCCCGTCCCTCCACAACACCGAAAGGTTTGGCTACACATGGTGAAGCCGGAATGGGGTACGAAGCGTACCTGCCCGAAATGCGCGACGCGCTTCTATGATCTTGGCAATGAAGATCCCGTGACCTGCATCAATTGCGGCGTCCACTGGACTCCGGAGCCGATCCTCAAGTCGAAGCAGCCGTTGCCGTTCGAACAGGCGAAGGTCGAGAAGGAAGGCACCAAGGACGCCGACCTGGGCGATGATCTGGACATCGAGGGTGACGACGAGCCGTCGGCCGACGACGATGTCGATCTGGGCGGCGACGACGATCTGGGCGTCGACACGTCCGACGAGGACAACGAACCCGAGCGTTGATCTTTTTTGCAGCGGCAGCCGCAAAAAGCCGCTTGCCAAACCGGCGCCCTCCGCATAGAGGGCGCTCCTCCCCAACGGGGAAGCGAGGCCGCCGACCAGCGGCGGCTTCGACAAAATGGACGGGGCCGTAGCTCAGCTGGGAGAGCGCTGCAATGGCATTGCAGAGGTCAGGGGTTCGATCCCCCTCGGCTCCACCATTTCCAAGAACCCCGCAGCGATGCGGGGTTTTTTGTTGCCGATCGTATAATCGCGGCGACGTTGCCCCAAAAATTGCGGCATTTCCCCGCGATTAAACCAGTATATCGTGCGCCGCGACGATAGCCGCTAGCTGAACGCCCCTATGACAGGGGGCCACGACCTGCGGTATCGTTCGCGACTGCAGCTATTTTCCGAACTGACCGATGCCGACCGGATGGCGATCGACGTGCTGCTCGATCGGCGCCATCGCGTCGTCGCGCCCCGCCGCGACGTGATCGCGGAAGGGGAGGCGCCGCGATTCGTGCAGGTCGTGCTGGACGGATGGGGTTGTCGCTATCGCCAGCTGTCCGATGGGCGGCGGCAGATATTGTCGCTGCTGCTGCCCGGCGACCTGTTCGATCCGTGTCCCGATACCGTGGCGCGGGCCGACCATGCGGTGGGCGCGATCACGACGATGGCATTGGCGGAGGTCCCGCCCGAGGCGCTGGACGCGCTTTGCCGCGAGCGGCCGGCGATCGCCCGCGCGCTGTGGTGGGATACCCATGTCGCAACGGGTACGCAGCGCGAATGGATCGCCAGCCTGGGCCTGCGCACCGCGCGCGAACGGATCGCGCTGCTGTTCTGTGAAGTCTATTTCCGGTTGCGGATGGGCGGGCGGTGCGCGGGCCGCGCGTGCGAGTTTCCGCTGACCCAGGCCGACCTCGCCGAGGCGACCGGGCTGACGCCGGTGCATGTCAACCGCATGGTACAGGAACTGCGCCGCGACGGGCTGATCGCCTGGATCGGGCGCACGCTGACCATCCTCGACCTCGACCGGCTATGTGCGGTCGCGTCGTTCACGCCGGCCTATCTTCACCTCGACCGCGCGTCGCGGGTCGCCTGAACCCTGGAAGCGGCCGGCACCAGCGTGTATTGCAATGACAATACACGTGTGTCATACTCGACCAATACAGGGAGGTAGCGGCATGTATAGCGAAAGCGATCTGGACGGCGCGGTGGAGGCAGGCGTGTTGTCGCACGACGCCGCCGACGCGCTGCGCGCACATATCGCGCGGCAACGCGCGACCCCGGTGGTGGACGAGGAACATTTTCGCCTGCTGACCGGGTTCAACGACATCTTCGTCTCGGTCGCGCTCGCGTTGCTGCTGGTATCGCTGGCGTGGATCGGGGGCGCGATCCTGACGCCGCTGGGCGGGTTGGGCGTCGCCGGGGCGGCATGGTTCCTGGCCGAATATTTCACCGCGCGCCGCCGCATGGCGCTGCCCAGCATCCTGTTGCTGCTCGCCTTTGTCGGCGGGGTGGCCGCCACCCTGTTCGGGATCGTCGTCGAACTCGATCCGCAGAATGTGCCCGAACGCACGACCGCGATGATCTTTGCCGGGATCGGCATCGTGGCGGCCGGGGCGGCCTATGCCCATTGGCGGCGGTTCAAGGTGCCGATCACCGTCGCGGCGGGGGCCGCGGCACTGGTCGCGACCGTCGCTGCACTGTTGGTCGCCGCCTTTCCGGCGCTCACGGACAATGTCTATCCGGTCACGCTGCTGGGCGGGATTGCGGTGTTCGCCGCCGCAATGCGCTGGGACCTGTCCGACCGCGATCGCCGTACCCGGCGCAGCGACGTCGCCTTCTGGCTGCACCTCGTCGCCGCACCGCTGATCGCGCATTCGCTGTTCCAGCTGCTGGGCGTGTTCGGGGCGACCGTGACCCCGCCGATGGCGGCGGTGGTGATCGCGCTGTACGTCGCGTTCGGCATCGTGGCGCTGGCGGTGGATCGTCGCGCGCTGCTGGTCTCCAGCCTCGCCTATGTCCTCTACGCGCTCTACGCCCTGTTCGAAAAGGCGGGCGCGGTCGAGCTGTCGGCGGCGTTCACCGCCTTCGTCATCGGATCGGCGCTGCTGACGCTGTCGGTTTTCTGGCAACCGATGCGGCGCACGGTGGTTGGGCTGCTCGGCGGCATCGGCGAACGCCTGCCGCCGGTGGCGATGGCCTGAATCCATTTCCTTACGAAGCGAACCTTGGCGGCTCCGGGCGACCGGAGCCGCTTTTTTATTCCTCGACCAGCTTCATCAGTCGGCGTTCGACCGGGGCCAGCACCGGGCCGAGTTCATGTCCGCGCTTCACGATGGCGCCCGCTTCGCCGACCAGCGCCCACATGCCCTGTTTGTTGCGTAAGGACGGGCGTTTTTCGATCCGGAATTCCGGCCGTTCGGCGGCGCGCCGGAACGCGCTGAACACCGCTGCGTCACGGCCCAGGTCGATCGCATAATCGCGCCAGTGCCCCGCGGCGACCATCCGGCCATAAAGGTCGAGGATGCGGGTCAGTTCGGCGCGTTCGAAGCCGACCTGACCCGGCTGGCGCGGTTGGGGGAAGGGGGTGACGATGCCCATCAGGCGCGGTCGCGATGGTCCTGCTGCTCGGCCAGCAGCGCATCGAGCTGCCGCTTGAGCGTTTCCACCTCGCAGCGCAGCAGTTCGATCCGCTGCGTCTGCGGATCGAAATTGTCGCGGCAGGGGGTGCCATAGGGGACGAAGCGCGGGTCGGGCGCCTGGCCGCCCTCGACCACTGTCGGGCGGGCGGGGATGCCGACGACGGTCGTCCCTTCGGGCACGTCCTTGGTCACCACCGCATTGGCGCCGACACGGGCGCGCACGCCGATGGTGATCGGCCCCAGCACCTGCGCGCCCGACCCGATGATCGCGCCGTCGCTGATCGTGGGATGGCGCTTGCCGGCGATGCCGTTGTCGGGGCTGGTCCCGCCGAGCGTGACGTTCTGATAGATCGTGACGCCGTCGCCGATCTCCGCCGTCTCGCCGATCACGACGAAGCCGTGGTCGATGAAGAAATGGCGGCCGATGGTCGCGCCCGGATGAATGTCGATCGCGGTCAGGAAGCGCGAGAAATGGTTGATCGCGCGTGCGGCGAAATACCACCCCGCGCGGAACAGCCGGTGCGACAGCTTGTGGAACGCGACCGCCCACACGCCGGGATAGGTCAGGATTTCGGCGCGCGACCGCGGCGCGGGATCGCGCGCCTTGATCGAATCCAGATAGCGCAACAGCCGCGCAACCATGTGCAGTCCCCTTGGTAGTATCCCACGATGTAGGCGGCCCACTGCCCCCCGCCAAGTCGTACTGTAGGCGCAACAAACCCTATGTATCTTGTAGGCATTGTCGTTTGCCGTCATCACTGACCGCCGCTGCGCCATATCGAAGGGAATGGGATGTTCGAGAATATCGACTGGGCGCGTCTGGCCGAGTTTGTTGCCGCCGGATTTGCCGCCCAGATCGTCGATGGTGCGCTGGGCATGGCGTTCGGGGTGATTTCGTCGAC
>CAJYRU010000453.1 GCA_913777295.1 uncultured Sphingomonas sp.
ATATGGTCCGGCATCGCCCGCACGCCGGAATCCATCGCCGCCGCGATCCGCGTCATGCGATCATCCAGCTCGGCATCGCTCAGCAGGTCGGCGATCGGATGATAGCGCTTCGGCGCGATATTCTGCCCGTGCAGTACCGCCAGCCAGCTCGTCTCGCTGAACAGTTCGTTGTCGTGGCGATACAGCCGCGCATTCTCGCGAAAGATCGCGATGCGTTGCTCGAGCGACTCCGGGATCGCCATGTCGCGACACCGACGCCAGAATGGGCTGTCGTCGCGCGCCGTCGCCTTATAATGCAGGATCAGAAAGTCCCGGATCTGCTCATATTCCGCGCGGGTCCGCCGATTGTAATAATCGATGTCGGGCTGGTTGAACGACCGGTCGGGAAAATTGGTCAGCAGTCGCGCTATCCCTGACTGGATCAGGTGAATCGACGTCGATTCGAGCGGTTCGAGGAACCCCGATGCCAGCCCCAGCGCGACGACGTTGCGGTCCCACGCCTTGCGCCGCACGCCCGCGGTAAAGCGCAGGAAATTCGGCCCGGCCAAAGCCTCCCCATCCAGCCCCGCGTCGAGCATCGCCAGCGCGGTTTCGTCATCGGCATAGTCGGAACAATAGACATGACCGTTGCCGGTCCGCGACTGGAGCGGAATGCGCCAGCGCCACCCGACGCTTGTCGCCGTCGCGCGGGTGTAGGGTGTCGGATCGCCGACCCGCGCACAGGGGCGCGCGACGGCGCGGTCGCATGGCAACCATTCGCGCCAGTCATCATAGCCGGCCTTCAGCGCGCCCTCGATCAACAGTCCGCGAAAGCCGGAGCAATCGATGAACAGGTCGCCGCCCACGCTGCGGCCATCGTCCAGCATTACATGATCTACATGACCATCGGCACCGTTCAGCGCGACATCGACGATCCGCCCCTCGATCCGCTCGACGCCCGCCGCCTCGGCACGTTCGCGCAGGTATCGGGCGTAGAGCGCGGCATCGAACTGGAAGGCATAGGAAATGCCGCCGAGCGGCGATCCCGGCCGGCTGTGGTCGGGCCGCTGGAACTTGCCCGCGCGCGCCGCGCCCACGCCGATGCTGAAGCGGTCGAGCGGCAAGGCACCGCCCATCTGCGCCTGCCGGTACCAGAAATGGTGGAAGTGCAGCCCCTCCATCTCCTGCCCGTACGACCCAAACGGATGGATGTAGCGCTCACCGATCCGGCCCCAGTCGACGAATTCGATGCCCAGCTTGAACGTTGCGCAGGTGCGGCGGACGAATTCGTCCTCGTCGATGCCCAGCAGGCGGTTGAAATACTGGATGTGCGGGATCGTCGCCTCGCCGACACCGACCGTCCCGATCGCTTCCGATTCCACCACGCGGATCGCCATGCCGCTGCCCGACAGGATGCGGGAGAAGGCGGCGGCTGCCATCCACCCGGCGGTGCCGCCGCCGACGATGGTGATGCTGCGGATGTTCCAGTCTTTCATGCCGCCCCCGCGGGGCAGTAATGCGACAGGAACTCGGCATGGGTCGGCATCCGCTGCACCGCCGCCGCCATGGCGCTGCGCATCGACGCCAGGCTGTGCGCAACTTCGTTGCCAGGCAGCGTTGCCACGATCGGATCGGACGCCACCGGCACGATCCCCTGCCCCAGCATCACCGCGACCCAGCTCGGCCGCGCGAACAGCTCGTCATTGTAGCGGAACACGCGCCCCGTCTGGCGGAACAGTTCGATCTTGTGCAACAGCGTGTCGGGCAGGGTCATGGTCCGGCAGTGGTTCCAGAACGGCGTGTCGTCTCGGGTCGTCGCCGCATAATGCAGGATGATGAAGTCGCGCACCTGTTCGAATTCGGTCCGCATGTGACGGTTATATTCGGTGCGCAGGATGTCGGGAATGTCGCCCCGCGGGAACAGCGAGATGAACCGGCTGATCCCTTCCTGGATCAAATAGATCGACGTCGATTCGAGCGGTTCGAGGAACCCGGCCGCCAGCCCGATCGCGATGCAGTTCCCCTGCCAGAGGCGGTCGAGACACCCGGCCTTGAACGCGATCCGCCGCGGATCGGCGAGCGGGGCTGCGTCGAGGTTCGCGAGCAGCACGTCCCGCGCATCCTCCTCGGACTGGAAGGCGCTCGCAAAGATATGCCCGTTGCCGACCCGGTGCTGGGTCGGGATGCGCCATTGCCACCCGGCATCGCGCGCGGTCGATCGGGTATAGGGCGCCGGCGGCCCGGCATGGCCGCTCGGCACCGCCAGCGCCGTGTCGCAGGGCAGCCAGTGGCTCCAGTCGACGAAGCCGGCGCCCAGCGTCCGCCCGGCGAGCAGCGCTCGGAACCCGGTGCAGTCGAAGAAGAAGTCGCCATCGACCATGCGCCCGTCGGACAGGGTTAGCCCGGCAATGTCGCCGCGTGCGTCCTGCCGGACCTCGCCCACCATCCCCTCGACCCGCACCACGCCGCGCGCCTCGGCATAACGCCGCAGAAAGCGGGCATAGAGCGTCGCGTCGAAATGATAGGCATAGCGGATCTGCGACAGCACCGATCGCGGATTGGGATCGGGCAGTACGAACCGCCCCGCCTGCGCCGCGACCGCGCACAGGCTGTACGCCTCGATTCCGTCGGTCGCGCCGTCCTCGCGCGCGCGCAGCCAATATTGGTGGAAATCGATCCCCTGCATGTCGACGCCATGCTGGCCGAAGGGGTGGATGTACCGGTCACCCTTTGCACCCCAGTCGACAAACTCGATCCCCAGCTTGAACGTCGCCTGGGTCGCGGCCATGAACTCGGCCTCGTTCACGCCCAGCATCTGGTTGAAGGCGAGGATGTCGGGGATCGTCGCCTCGCCCACGCCCACCGTCCCGATCGCATCGGATTCGACCAGCGTGATCGCCACGTCCTTCGGGTACAGCAGGCTGGAAAGCGCAGCGGCGGTCATCCACCCCGCCGACCCGCCGCCGACGATCACGATCCGTCGCAGCAAGGGAGCGCTCACGACGCGGCCTTTCGCAGATATTGCTCCAGCTGGCTCCGATACACGCGCGCCGGGGGCAATGTCGCCACCCCCTGTTCGATGTCCCGCGCCATACCGGTCAGGAACGGGCCGACCCGTGCCGTATCCGCGCGGGCCGCCAGCGGATCGTGTCGCACCGGGCGACGGCCCATACCCATATGCAGGATCAACCAGTCCTCCGGATGAAAGGGTTCGAGGTCATAGGCGACCAGCACCCCGCGCCGTTCGAACATCGTGAGCTTGCGCACCAGCCTTTCCGGCACCGCTTCGGCCTGGGCCGCCTGCCAATAGGCTCCCTCCGGCAGTCCGCCCGCAACGAACAGCGCCTGATGGAACAGCGCGGCATGGTCGAAGTCCTCGACAAACCGACGATTATATTCCGCCGCCTCGACCGTCATCGTGGCGGACACCGGCACCAGCGCCAGCAATCGGTCGATGTCCCGCTCCAGCAGCAGCATCGGCGCGGGCGTCAGCGGCTCGATCACGCCCGCCGCCTGCCCCAGCCCCACGCAATTGCCGACCCACCCGCGGGCGCGTCGCCCGACGATCGCCTCCGCCCCCGCGAGGTCGCCCGGTGTGCCGACTACCGTCCGCCGGGTGCGCCCTTTCAGCGGGGTATCGCTTTCCCACCCCTGCGGCATCGCGCGCACGGTGCGCAACGGTGCCTGATCGTCCGCCGGCAGGTCGTGCGCGGCGATCGCGATGCGGCGGCCGTCCGGCATGTCGTCCGAAACCGCCGATAGCAGCCGCGCATCCGGACCCGATACATCGACATACAGGTCGGCGGTCACGACGCCGCCATCGTCCGTCGTCACGCCGGTAATCCGGCCACCCAATACCTGAACCGACGCCAGCGTCCCTGCCAACCGCTCGACCCGGTCCGCCACCGTGAACAACCGCGCGTAATCCGCCGGATCGAACTGATAGCCATATTCGGCGCGCGACAGCGGGTGCGGCGTACCGTTCGCCGCCGCGCGGGGCGGATGGACGAAAACACCCCGCCGCGCCGCCTGCAATCCGGCGACGAAGGGATCGATTCCGCCTGCTCCGGCCAGGGCGAGATACTGGTGGAACTGCACGCCATCAATGACCGGAAAGGGCAGCGCGAACGACTGCATCCATGACCGCCCCATACCCCAGCCGGCATAGCGCGTGCCCCAGGAAAAGGCGGTCGCGCTGTCGAGCATCACCTGCCGCTCGTCCACCCCCACCGACAGGTTGAAGGCATAGGCCGATGGCCCGGTGACAGTGCCATAGAACAGGTCGCTGTCGTCCTGCCCGC
>CAJYRU010000454.1 GCA_913777295.1 uncultured Sphingomonas sp.
CCATCCCACAGCCGCAGGATCTTGATCGGATCGGTGAACATCTCGGGCGCGTAGAAGATCGCATAGCCCAGCCGCCCGCCGAGGATGATGCCGAGCGTCGCATAGAAGACGAAGTCGTCGGCATGGCGCCGCGCCATCGGCGCGCCCGGCTGGTCGAGCAGCTTCAGCAGATACCACCAGCCCGCAAGGATGCCGGTGATGTACGCCAGCGAATACCATTTCAGCTGAAAGAAGCCGAGGTTCAGCGCGACAGGATCGAGGCCCAGATCGACATAGCGGATATGGCCGGCGGCCATGCCGACTTCGCCGGTGGCGGCGGCGAGGGTGGATAGGATCAAGGGGGTACGCTCCGGCTGTGGTGCCGCGCGTAATATCGGGGTTGGCGGGCAAGGGAAACCACCGATCCTGTGCGGACCATGGCGAGCGTTGCTGGGGAACCCGGGGTAGGCGGACCGGCGCAGGGGGGGGATGCTGCCGGTCCGCCCGAATTGAAGCGCGAACGCATCGGGTATTTCCAGCTGTTGCAGACACCGTGCCAGTTTTCGGAATGGCCGGTTTGCGAGCGCTACGATGGTTAACGGCCGCCGGGCGATCGGCGCAGGTGTAAAGGTGACCGACAGGCAGAGCAGGCGGCAAAGATTACGCTTGTAAACATAATGACCACGGGTGTAGTCATTCGACATGGCCGAACGAATCAGCGATGCCGAGCACGCCGTGATGGAAGTGCTCTGGGACAAAAACCCGCTCACCGCGCAGGAGGTGGTGGAACGTGTCGCCCCCGCGCGCGGCTGGACCGCGAACACCGTCAAGACCCTGCTCGGGCGGCTGCTGGCGAAGGATGTCGTCGGTGCGGAGGAGGACGGGCGGCGCTATCGCTACCGCCCGCTGGTCGCGCGCGAAGAATATGTCGCGGGTGAATCGCAACGGTTCATCGACAAGCTGTTCGGCGGCAGCCTGACGCCGCTGGTCGCGCATCTGGCCGAACGCGACCAGCTGAGCGCGAAGGAAATCGACGAGATCGAGGCTCTGTTAAAGGCGCTGAAACAATGATCGGATGGGCGGTGGAAACGATCGCGGCGACGACGCTGCTGATGCTGCTGGTGCTGATGCTGCGCGGGCCTGTCGCGCGGCGCTTCGGTCCACAGGCGGCCTATGCGCTATGGGCGCTGCCAGCGCTGCGCATGATCCTGCCGCCCATTCCCGATGCGTGGCGCCCGGTGGAGTTCGCCCCGATCGGTGCGGCGACCGAACCCGGCGTCATCATGCTTGGCGTACCGGTCGCCGAGGTGCCGGCGCTGCCGCAGGGCTGGGGCATGGCCGATGTGCCGCTGGTCGTCGTCGCGCTGTGGCTGCTGGGCGCGGTCGCGTTCGTCGCGTGGCATATCGTGCAGCACCAGCGGTTCTGCGCGAAGGTGCTGGCGTCGGGCCGGACCAGGGGGGTGGCGGGCGGCCATGTCCAGATGATCGAGAGCCGCCATGCCGCCGGGCCGCTCGCCTTCGGGGTGATCCATCGCTACGTCGCGATGCCGGTCGATTTCCGCGAACGCTATGACGAGCGGGAACAGGCATTGGCGCTCGCGCACGAGCTGGGTCACCATGCCCGCGGCGACCTGCTGGCGAACTGGGTCGCGCTGGTCGTGCTGGGCTGCCACTGGTTCAATCCGGTTGCGTGGCGGGCCTTCCGCGCCTTTCGCGCCGACCAGGAAATGGCGTGCGACGCGATGGTGCTGGCCCGCGCCACGCCCGGCGTCCGCCACGCCTATGCCACCGCCATCGTCAAATCGGCGCACGGCCAGGCGCTGTCCGCCGCCTGCCACCTGCACAGCGTCAACGAACTGAAAGGGAGACTCGTCATGTTGTCGAAGCACCGGGTGATGTCGCCCGCCACCCGCCGCATCGCCGGCGGCGCCACGCTGGCGCTGGCCATTGTCGGCCTGGGAATGACCGCGTCGGGGACGAAGGCGGCAGAGACGATCCGGTCGAAGGTCGAGACCGCGACCGGCGTCGACATCGCGCAGGTCGAGGCGCAGGCGGCGGACGTCCTCGCTCCCGTAGCGGCGATCGTGCCGGCGCAGGCGGCGACGCTGCCGGTGATCGCGGCCAAACCGGCGCCGGTCACCCAGCCTGCTTCCCCAGCCATCCCTGCGACCGCACCGACGCGCGTCATGTCGCCCATGCCTGCCATGCCCGCGCGGCCGAGCTTCACCACCGCGTCGAACGGCGAGCGCAACCGGATGCTGGTGCAGGCCGATGGCGACGTGCGCAAGATCGTCATGGAAACCTATGGCCGCGACGGCAAGCTGATCCGCCGGAGCGTCAGCAACCTTCCCGAGGTCAATATCGTCAGTGAGAATTGCGGTCCGGGCAGCCAGGCCAGCATCACGCGCACCGAAGCCGGCAAGGAAGTCACCGTCATCTGCTCCGATCGCATCCGCGTCATGACCAGCAACGCGCAGTTCCGGGCAGAACAGGGCGCCAAGCTCGCCGCGCTGGGGGCGGAACGTGCGGCGCTGGGCGCCGAACGCGCGGCGCAGGGCCAGATCTACGCCCGCCAGGGGATGCGATCGGCACTGGCCGGCCTGCGCTCCGCCCGTGCGTCGATCCTGGCGAACCAGGACATGCCCCCGGCGGCGCGGACCAGCGCCCTGTCCGGCATCGACCAGAGCATCCGCGAGCTTCAGTCGCAGATCGACTCGACCAACTGATAGAGGTTCGCGGACGTTCTGCCCCGTTCGTCCGCGACAGGGCCGGTCGGCACCATGCCGGCCGGCCCATCGTCTTGCCCATCTGCTTGCATCGCACCCGCCCGACCGCCATTTGTTAAATCAATGGCTGAATTTCCCCCCGGCATGGCCCAGCCGCTCGAACCGCTGGTGACGCGCGTACTGGCGCGCAACGCATCGCCCTACACCCATACCGGCACGCAGAGCTTCGTGGTCGGCGGCACCGGGGCGGTCGCGATCATCGATCCGGGGCCGGTCGACGATGTGCATCTGGACGCCCTGCTGGCGGCGGTCGGCGGGCGTCAGGTCGCGGCGATCCTGTGTACCCACACCCACCGCGACCATAGTCCGGCGGCACGCCCGCTGGCGGAGCGGACCGGCGCGCCGATCATCGGCTGCGCGCCGCTGACGATGGACGACGAAGGCCCCCGCGCCGATGCCGCGTTCGATGTCGACTATCGCCCCGACCGGGTGCTGGCCGATGGCGAGGCGGTGGCGGGCGATGGCTGGACGCTGGTCGCGGTCGCGACGCCCGGCCACACGTCGAACCACCTCGCCTTCGCCCTGCCCGAAAGCGGCGCCTTGTTCAGCGGCGACCATGTCATGGGCTGGTCGACGACGATCGTCTCGCCTCCCGATGGCGACATGGGCGACTATATGACCAGCCTCGACAAGCTGCTGGGGCGCGAGGACCGGGTCTATTATCCCGCGCATGGCGATCGGGTCGACAATCCCCGGCGGCTGGTGCGCGGGATGCTGGGCCATCGCAAGCAGCGCGAGGGACAGATCGCGCGTGCGATCGAACGCGGCACCCACGACATCCCCGCAATGGTCGCCGCCATGTATGTCGGGCTGCATCCCAAATTGCTGGGCGCGGCGGAGCGGTCGGTGCTGGCGCATCTGATCGACATGGAACGGCGCGGGATGGTGCGGCGGGAGGGCGCGACATGGCATCGCATGTAAGGCCGCAGGCACTCCGGCTGGGCGTGGCGGTCGTCCTGCTGATCGCGCTCGCCTTTGGCGGCTGGGCGCTGTGGCGCCAATATGAGGACAAATACACCGTCACCACCGAACCCGATAGCGGGCAGGCGGTGACGCGGATCATTACCGCCCGCCTGTCCGGCGCCAGCGCGCTGAAGGTCGCATCGCTGTCCGGCACGTTGCAGGCGACGGCCAGCGACGTGCGCGGCTTCGGCTGGCTGCGCAGCGACCAGGTGGTGAAGATGCCCTATGCGGTCGATTATTTCGTCGACCTGGGGCGCATCGGGGAGGGGGCGCTCAGCTGGTCGGCGGACACGCGGACGCTGGTGGTCGACGCCCCCGATGTGACCGTCGCCAAACCCAATATCGACGAAGCCGGGCGGACGCTGGTCCAGACCAACGGCCTCTATGTCTCGCGCGAGGCGGCGGCGGCATTGGCGCAGCGCGTGTCGGCGGTGGCGCAGACCCGTGCCGAGCGCGAGGCGCGCAGCCCCGAGCGGCTGGCACAGGCGCGCGAACTGGCCCGCGCCGGACTGGCCCGCCTGCTCGCCGCCCCGCTGGCGGCGGCGGGCGAGGGTGATGTGCGGGTGGTCGTCACCTTCCCGGCGGAGCGGGGGCGGCGGGACAGCGAACGCTGGGACGTGTCCGCACCGCCGGCGGACGTGTTGGGCAACCGGCGATAGTGCCGATGGACGACGACCGTACCCCCGCGGAGGCGGGGGGCCAGAGCCAAAGCGCGACTTGCAGACACACCGGGACCGACCTAGGGGCAGGTTCACAGGGAGACGATGATGAACGCGCGCACCGAACTGCCCACCGGCACCGACCTGCTGGCCGAAATCGACCGGCTGCGCTGTGAGCGCAACGCGGTCATCCTCGGCCATTACTACCAGAAGCCCGAGATTCAGGACCTTGCCGATTTCGTCGGCGACAGCCTCGACCTCAGCCGCAAGGCGGCGGCGACCGATGCCGATGTCATCGCGTTCTGCGGCGTGCGCTTCATGGCAGAGACGGCGAAGATCCTGTCGCCGGACAAGACGGTGATCCTGCCCGACATGGACGCCGGCTGTTCGCTGGAGGACAGCTGCCCGCCCGAACAGTTCGCCGCGTTCCGTGCGCAGCATCCCGACCATATCGCGCTCACCTACATCAACTGTTCGACCGAGGTGAAGGCGCTCAGCGACATCATCGTTACCTCGTCGTCGGCGGAAAAGATCCTGTCGCAGCTGCCCGCCGACCAGAAGGTGATCTTCGGCCCCGACCGCAACCTCGGCGGCTATCTGATGCGCAAGACCGGGCGCGACATGCTGCTCTGGCCGGGCGTGTGTATCGTCCACGAAGCGTTCAGTGAAACCGAGCTGCTCAAGCTCAAGGCGCAGTATCCGGACGCGCCGGTCGCGGCGCATCCCGAATGCCCGGCGATCATCCTCGACCATGCCGATTATGTCGGGTCGACCAGCGGCATCCTCGCCTATGCCAGCGAATTTCCGGGCGACACGCTGATCGTCGCGACCGAACCGCATATCATCCATCAGATGGAAAAGGCGCTGCCGAACAAGCGCTTCATCGGCGCGCCCGGCGCGGACGGCAACTGCAACTGCAATATCTGCCCGTATATGGCGCTCAACACGCTGGAAAAGCTCTACATCGCGCTGCGCGACCTGTCGCCGCGGATCGAGATCGAGGAAGGGCTGCGCGTGAAGGCGAAGGTATCGCTCGACCGGATGCTGGCGATGGCCAGCGGTACGGTCGGGCTGGGCGATCTGGGGCCGTTGCGCGCGGGGTAAGGCGGACCTACCGCCCCAGCCAGTGGCGCACGCCGCCGCGCGACAATCCGGTCAAAGTACCGACAATGACCAGCAGCGCGGCGGCGAGGACGGCGAGCGCGACCAACGTCGACGCCTGACCACCCGCCGCCCAGATCGCGGCCAGCGCCCACAGGAATACCAGCGCGAACGGCGGGCAGCCGCGCGTGGCGATCAGGGCCGCCGCGGCGATGGCGCCCGCCACCAGCAGCAGCAGCGCGGCGATCAGCGGAGCTGCCGCACCACCGTCGATCCCGTGGAAACGCAGCGACGCGGCGATGTTGACGATCGACGCGACCGTCAGCCAGCTGGCGAGCGCGGTCAGTGGCAATGCCGCGCACCACCGTTCGCCGGCGGAAAAGCCGTGCGACCAGCCGGCAAAGGTCCGCAGCATCGCGAGCAGGCAGGCGAGGGTGAACAGGATGATGATCGCGGATGGAAAGCTGAGGCCAAAGACCTGCGTATAAGCCGCCCATAGGGCATTGCCGAGAAACGCACCCGCCGCCGGCAGGCGCAGCCGGGCGACCAACGGGTTGCCGCGCTGCTTCGGCAATGCCTGATACACCGCGAACACCAAGGTGCCGGTGTAGAGCGCGCCCCAGATGGCGAACGCCCAGCCAGCGGGTGTCACCAGCGTGCGGACCATGTTCGACTGTTCGCCGATGCTGCGCCCGATGCCGATCGTCGGCAGGAGCGGGGTCAGTAGCTGTGAAACGGCGCACAGGACGGGCAGGGCGCGGGCAAGGGGCGGTGCGTCGCTGGTGCGAAGGGCGCGGGTCGGCATGGCCCAGAAACTCGCCAGCCGGCCTTCGGTTGCGAGGGGCAACGGGTTGGCCAGCCTTGTTACTCCCGCGCAGGCGGCAATCCATACACGCTGCCGGTTCGGCCTGAGTTTGATCCATGCCCGTGGAAACGGTGCCGGCTCTACAACCGGGGTTTCATCCCATTCCCTTCGAAACGGGCGTCATCCCAGCGAAGGCTGGGATCTCCCGATTGTAGCGCACAGCAGGAGCCGAGAAAGACCCCAGCCTTCGCTGGGGTGACGGTTTGATGCTGATGGATAAAACGCCATCCCCGCAACGCCAGCGGCAATGGACTCCCACCTGCGCCGGAATGCCGCCTGGAGTACCCCGCCGCTACCCCTCCAACGCCTGCCACGCGGCAACAAACGCCCGCGCGCGTTCGCCGACCGTGGCCGCGTCCATCCCCGGTACGTAGAGCGCCGACCCCAGGCCATAGCCCGCCGCCCCCGCCTTGTGCCAGTCGGCCAGTACCGAGGGCACGATGCCGCCGACCGGCAGCATCCGCACGTCGCGCGGCAGGACGGCACGCATCGCCTTCAGGACCACCGGGCTGGCGGCTTCGGCCGGAAACAGCTTCAGCGCGGCGGCCCCGGCGTTGAGCGCGGCAAAGGCTTCGGTCGGGGTCGCGATGCCGGGCATGGCGACCAGCCCGCGCTGCGCCGCCGCCGCAATCACGGCGGTATTGGCGTTGGGCGAGATGATGAGCGTACCGCCCGCCGCCTCGACCTGTGCCATCTGTTCGACCGACAGCACGGTGCCGGCGCCGACCACGGCATAGCCCTCCAGCTTCTGCGACAGGCGGGTGATGCTTTCATACGGGTCGGGCGAGTTGAGCGGTACTTCGACGATGGTGAAGCCGGCGTCGAGCAGCGCGTCGCCGATCGCTTCCGCTTCATGGGGCTGTACGCCGCGCAGGATCGCGACCAGCGGGCAGCGGGTAAAGGCGGCGTCGAAGGCGGTCAGGTGGCTCATGCGGACAACTTTCGAATCTGGGTGATGCCGGCGATGAAGGCGGCCTCGCACCCGCTGGCAAGGGCGCGACCGCCCAGCGTCTCGATCGCGGTGGCGTAAAGCGTGGCGAGATCGCCATCGGCGACCAGGTGGACGTCGCGGCCATCGCCGATGCGGGCGACGACGTCGCTGCCGATCAGGATCCCGCTGGCATAGGATGCCGTGTCGGCCTCGGCGCGCAGCGACAGGACATGCGCCGCGCGGATGCCGAACAGGCTGGCGGCGAGGTCGCGCTTCGCCCCTTCGCGCACCCCTTCGCGAAAGGCGTCGCCGGCGGTGACCGGCGCGCGCAGCTGCGGAGCGAGGACGCCGCCGCCTTTCAGCAGCGCGAACAGCTCGCCGGTCATCGCGGTGGTGAAGGCGGTGACCTTGCCCCCGGTCAGCTCGACCCATTTGCAGTGCGTGCCCGGCTGGCAGAGCAGGGCGTCCGGCGGCACCTGTCCGGCGAGCGCCGCGCCGAGCAGCTGCACCTCCTCGCCGCGCATCACGTCGCCATGGGCGTCTTGCGTGAACGAGAGGCCCGGCACGATCGCGGTGCGCTCGTCGATCCAGGTCAGCGCTGCGGCGATGTCGGCGATGTCGGCCGGGACCGCGACATAGGGGGCGACGCGCCAGCCGATCGTCGACCCGACCATCCCCGCCATCAGCACGGGCAGGTCGCCCAGCTCGGCGCGGATCGCCGCCAGTTCTTGGCGGTACCCATCGGCCGCCATGGTCGACACCCCCTGCGCGCTGCGCAAGGTCGCGGCGATCCGGCCGTTCTCGATCCGATAGGCCCGGCGGTTGGTCGTGCCCCAGTCGATGGCGATGAACGGGCTCACCACCATGTCGCGTACAGTGCGATGAGGATCAGAATGACGCCGAGACCGGCGATATTGAACCCGGTCGAGGTGCCGAACGACACGCCCTGCATGGTGATGCGGTTTGCATCCCCCTTGCCCCGCAGCGCCAGCGACAGCACCACCGCAAGGCCGAGACTCAGCAGGAACACGATCCCCATCCGATCCATGAACGGAATGCCCGGCGCGAAGGTGCGCAACAGCCAAGACAGCACGACCGAGGCGATCGCCGCGCCGATCGCACCCGCTTCGGTCGCGCGTTTCCAGAACAGGCCGAGCAGGAAGATGACCGTGATGCCCGGCGTGAAGAAGCCCGAGAATTCCTGGATGAACTGGAACGCCTGATCCGCGCCGCCCAGCAGCGGCTTCGCGGCGACGATGGCGATCAGGATCGCGACGCTGGCGGCGATGCGGCCGATCCGGACCAGCTTGCGCTCCATTACCGCATCCATCTGCCCGCTTTCGCTGGTGCGCTTGGCATAGAGGTCGAGGGTGAAGATCGTCGCGATCGAATTGATCTTGGATGCGGTCGACGCGATGATCGCGGCGATCAGCGCCGCAAAGACCAAGCCGAGCAGCCCGGAGGGCAGCAGCCGCATCATCGTCGGATAGGCTTCGTCCGGCTTGGCGAGATCGGGGGCGAGCAGCACCGCCGCCATCCCCGGCACCACGATCACCAGCGGCATCAGCAGCTTCAGGAACGCGGCGAACACGATGCCCTTCTGCGCTTCGGGCAGCGACTTGGCCGCCAGCGCGCGCTGGATGATATACTGGTTGAACCCCCAATAGCTCAGGTTCGCGATCCACATCCCGCCGATCAGCACCGACAGGCCCGGCAGATCCTTGTAGAAGGGATTGTCGGGCGTCAGGATCATCTGGAACTTCTCGGGCGCGCGGCGGGTCAGTTCGTGGAATCCGCCCAGCACCCCCGCATCGCCGCCGATCTGCGACAGCGTCAGGTAGGAGATGGTCAGCCCGCCGAACACCAGCAGCGTGACCTGCACGATGTCGGTCAGCGCCACCGCCTTCAACCCGCCCTTCAGCTGATACAGCAGCGCGAACAGGCCGAGGCCGACCAGCGCCACGCCCTGGTCCACGCCCGCGACCTGCGTCACCGCGATCGAGCCGAGCCAGATGATGCTGGTCAGGTTCACGAACACGTACAGCGCCAGCCAGAACACCGCCATCAGCGTGCGGATCGACGGGCCGTACCGCTGTTCGAGGAACTGCGGCATCGTGTAGATTTCGTTGCGCAGGAAGATCGGCAGGAAGAATTTGCCGACGATCAGCAGCGTCAGCGCCGCCATCCATTCATAGGACGCGATGGCAAGGCCGATGGCATAGCCCGACCCAGCCATGCCCACGATCTGTTCGGCCGAAATGTTCGCCGCGATCAGCGACGCGCCGATCGCCCACCACGGCAGCGACTTGGACGCGAGGAAATAGTCGGACGAGTCCTTGCGCTGCCCGCCCTTGTCCCGGCTGACCCATTGGGCCAGACCGAAGATGCCGATCGCATAGATCACGACCACGACCAAATCGATCGTCGACAGACGCATGGTAATTCCTCCCCGCCCACTGGCGCTTTGGTCGCGACAATTATACGACGAATGCCGATAGTCCAGTACGAAGCGACGGTTGAGAGGGAGAGAGGCGGACCATGGCGGCGCGGATGACCGGGATGCCCGGCGGCAATCTGACGCGGACGATGCTCGATACGCTCGGGCGCGCGATCGTCACCGGCGAATATGACGACCGTCCGTTCCCGACCGAGGCCGAGATCGGCAAGGCCCACGGCATCAGCCGGTCGGTCACGCGCGAAGCGGTTAAGATGCTGACCGCCAAGGGGCTGGTGAGCGCCCGGCCGCGGCAGGGGACGGTGGTGCGTCCCGCATCGGCGTGGAACCTGTTCGATCCCGATGTGCTGCACTGGCTGCTCGACCGGAAGTTCTCGGTCGAGCTGCTGCGCCAGTTCAACCAGCTGCGCGTGGCGATCGAGCCGGAGGCGGCGGCGCTGGCGGCGGTCGCGGCCGATGCCGACGATCTGGCGCGCATCGCTAGAGGGTTGGCGCGGATGGCGGCGGCGGAGCGGGGCGAGGACGATGCGCTCGACGCCGACATCGATTTCCACGTCGCGATCCTGCTGGCGGCGAAGAACCCGTTCTATGCCCAGTTCCGCGAGATGGTGGCGACCGCGCTCAACACCTCGATCCGCTTCACCAATACCATCGTCGGCCGGTCGGCCAGCGTCGAGCAGCACGCCGCCGTGGCCGACGCGATCGCCGCACGCGACCCCCATGCCGCCCGCGCCGCGATGCGGGCGCTGATCGGTGACGTGCTGGACCTGATCGACGATCGCGGGGAGGGGTAACGGGCCGATCGTCATTCCCGCGAAGGCGGGAATCCATTCCCGCTAACGTTACTGATAAAGGCGCAGCGTCAGCGTCTATGGATTCCCGCCTGCGCGGGAATGACGAAGGTGATTACGCCTTCAACCGTTCGCCATGCCAACGGACATGGTCGGCCATGAAGGTCGAGATGAAATAATAGCTGTGGTCATATCCCGGCTGCATGCGGATGGTGCAGTCGATCCCGGCATCGGCGCACGCCTTGGCCAGCAATTCGGGGCGCAGCTGTTCGGTCAGGAACGCGTCGGCATCCCCCTGATCGACCAGCAGTTCGCGCACCCGCGCGCCATCCTCGATCATCGCCACCGCATCCGCCGCGCGCCACGCCGACCGGTCGCTGCCCAGATACCCGCCCAGCGCCTTTTCCCCCCATGGCACCTGCGACGGCGCGACGATCGGGGCAAAGGCGGAAACCGAGCGGAAGCGGTCGGGATTGCGCAAGCCGATGGTCAGCGCGCCATGCCCGCCCATCGAATGGCCGGTGATCGACTGGCGGCCGCAATCCAGCATCGGGAATTCGGCGGCGATCAGCGCGGGCAGCTCATCCTCGATATAGGATCGCATCCGGTAATGGGTGGACCAGGGTTCCTCGGTCGCATCGACATAGAATCCCGCGCCCAGCCCAAAGTCCCACGCGCCCGCCGGATCGTCCGGCACCCCGTCGCCGCGCGGCGACGTGTCGGGCGCGATGAAGGCGATGCCCGCTTCGGCGCACGCCGCGCGAAATTCGCCCTTGTCGGTTACATTGGCATAAGTGCAGGTCAGGCCCGACAGATACCAAAGTACCGGCGCGCGCTGCCCGGCCTCCAGCGGCGGCACGAACACTGAAAAGGTCATGGGTCCGCCGGTGGCGGTCGATTCATGGGTATAGACGCCCTGCGTGCCGCCATGGGCGCGGGCGGTCGAAACGGTCTTCATGGACGCTCTCCCTCGATAGGCCGACCGGGCTATAGGACAGCGA
>CAJYRU010000455.1 GCA_913777295.1 uncultured Sphingomonas sp.
TTCGTGGCGGACGCGCTGATCGATCATCTCGGACAGGCGATCGCCGAATGTCGTTGAGCGATGACGATGTGATCGTGCGCGTCGCCGCGCGGGGCGAGGGGGTGACCGGGGATGGCTGTCACGTTCCCCTTGCCGCCCCCGGCGACCGGCTGCTGCCCGATGGTTCGCTGGAGCACGGCGTCCATCATGTCGACCCGCCATGCCGCCATTTTCCCACCTGCGGCGGGTGCCAGCTCCAGCATCTCGACCTGACCAGCGAGGCCGATTTCGTCGCTGACCGCGTGCGCGGCGCGCTGGCGTCGCAGTCGCTTGATGCGCCAGTCCGGCCGGCGATCCTGTCCGCCCCCCATAGCCGCCGCCGCGCGACGCTGCACGCCGACCGGCGCGGCAAGCAGGTGACTCTGGGCTTCACCGAGAGCGGCACCCACCGCATCGTCGATGTGCGCGAATGCCACGTCCTGCTGCCCGACCTGTTCGCGGCGATCGCGCCATTGCGCTGGCTGCTGGCGACGGCGCTGAAGGATCGGTCGCGCGCCGATGTGCATCTGGCGCGGGTCGATCAGGGCGTCGACGTCCTCATCATCGGCAAGATCGCCGATGGCCTCGCCGCCGCCGAAGCACTCACGACGTTTGCGCAGGACCAGCAGCTCGCTCGGCTGTCGATCGACGACGGCATGGGGGCGGAGACGCGCTGGGAACCGGAGCCGGTCACGGTCACGCTAGGTGGCGTGCCTGTCCCTTTCCCGCCGGGTAGCTTCCTGCAGGCGACCGGCGATGGGGAGGCGGCGCTGATCGCCGCGGTCGACGAAGCGGTGGCAGGAGCGGCGATCGTCGCCGACCTGTTCGCCGGGCTGGGCACCTTCACCCTGTCACGCGGCGAAAGAACGCGGACCTATGCCGGCGAGGCGGGGCGCGAGGCGATCATGGCGCTGAAGCTCGCCGCTGCCCGCGCCGGCCGGCCGGTTGTCGCCGACCATCGCGACCTGTTCCGCCGCCCGCTGACAAAGGCCGAACTCGATCGGTTCGATGCCGTTATCCTCGACCCGCCCCGTGCGGGCGCGCGGGAACAGGCGGCGGCGCTGGCCGAAAGCAAGGCGCCTGCCATCGCCTATGTTTCGTGCAATCCCAGCAGCTTCGCCCGCGATGCCAAGACATTGGTTCAGGCCGGATACCGGATCGACTGGGTACAGCCGGTCGGGCAATTCCGCTGGTCGACCCATGTCGAGCTGGTCGCGCGATTGTTGCGCGACTAGCACGGGGCCGCGTCAGTCCGCCGGATACGTCGCACCCACGAAATACAGCCCGTCGGGCGGCGCGTTCAGCCACAGTGCCGCCCGGTCACGCGCCGCCAATATCCCGGCCAGCTCGTCCGACGTCCGCTTGCCCTGTCCGACGATCGCCAGGCAGCCGACCATCGAGCGGACCTGATGGTGCAGGAACGACCGTGCGGCGGCGTGGATGTCGATCCGGTCGCCGTTGCGCTCCACCGCCAGCCGGTCGAGCGTTCGCACCGGACTGTCCGCCTGGCAATGGGCGGACCGAAACGTCGTGAAGTCGTGCCGTCCGACCAGCCGCGACGCCGCTTCCGCCATCGCGTCGGCGTCCAGCGGCTGCGGCACGCGCCATGCCAGCCCCAGTTCATGGGTCAGCGGTGCGCGGCGACAGACGATGCGATAGACATAGGCCCGGCCCAGGCAGGAAAAACGCGCGTGCCAGTCGTCGGGGACCTGCGTGCAATCGAGGATCGCGACCGGATCCGGCCGCAGCCGGGCATTGAGCGCCTCCATCAACCGGAATGGGTCGATCGCCTTCGCCACATCGACATGGGCCCGCATTCCCGTCGCGTGGACCCCGGCGTCGGTGCGCCCGGCGGCATGGACGGCGGCCTGCTCGCCCGTCACCTCGAACAACGCGCGTTCGATCGAACCCTGCACGCTCGCCCCCTCCGACTGGCGCTGCCATCCGACGAACGGGCGACCGTCATATTCGATGGTCACGGCGAAGCGGGTCATGCGATGCGGGTGCCGACCGGAATTGAGAAGCCGCGCAGCATTTCTTCAGCGGAGGTGACGCCGCGTCCCGCGCGCTGGACATGGGTCGGGATCAGCACGCCATCGCCGCAGGCGATTTCCAGCGCGCTGCCGACGACCGTGCCGGGTTCGGCGCCGCTGCCATCGGGATCGGCACAGGCCGCCAGCACCTTGATCCGCTCGCCATTCACTTCGAGGAACGCGCCCGGTGCCGGGTTGAACGCGCGTACCTGCCGTTCGGCGTCCACCGCGCTCCCGTCGAAGCGCAGCCGTGCCTCCGTCTTGTCGATCTTGGCGGCATGGGTCACGCCCTCGCTCGCCTGCTCGACGGGAGGATAGGCGTCCGGATCGGCCAGTACCTCCAGCATCAACCGCCCGCCCATCGCGCTCAGCTCGGTCGCCAGCTCGCCTGCGGTCTTCTCCGCGATCGGCGTACGCCCCTCCAGCCGTACCGGCCCGGTATCCATTCCCGCCGCCATCTGCATGATCCCGACGCCGGTTTCCGCGTCACCCGCCAGGATGGCCCGCTGAATCGGTGCGGCGCCCCGCCAGCGCGGCAGCAGCGATCCATGCACGTTCAGGCATCCCAGTCGCGGGGCATCCAGCACCGCACGCGGTAGCAAGAGGCCATAGGCGGCAACCACCGCCACGTCCGCCTCCAGGGCGGCAAAGTCCGCCTGCACCACCGGATCGCGCAGCGTTTCCGGCACGCGCACCTCGATCCCGAGCGATTCGGCCAGCTTGTGAACCGGGGAGGGGGTCAGCGCCTTGCCACGCCCCGCGCGACGGGGCGGCTGGCTATAGGCGGCAACGACCTGATGCTCCGCATCGACCAGCGCCTGGAGGATTGGCACCGCAAATTCGGGCGTGCCCATGAAGATGATCCGCATGACCCCTCTCGACACCGTGGCGCGAAGGCGCGCAACCCCCTATCTTGTCGGGCGATGGCCTCTCCCGAAATCGACGCGCTGACGCAGGCGCTCTCCCGCCTTCCCGGTCTTGGCCCCCGCTCGGCCAGGCGAGCCGTGCTGCATCTGGTGAAAAAGCGCGAGACCGCGCTCGATCCGCTGCTGATCGCGCTCGACCGGGTGGCGCGCAACCTGTCGACCTGCTTGACCTGCGGCAATGTCGACACGACCGATCCGTGCGGCATCTGCACCGATCCGCGCCGCGACGATCGCTCGCTGTGCGTGGTGGAGGAGGTGGCCGACCTGTGGGCGCTCGACCGTGCGCGGCTGTTCCCCGGCCGGTTCCATGTGCTGGGCGGGCGGCTGTCGGCGCTGGAGGGCGTGCGACCCGACGACCTCGCCATCGATTCGCTGGTGGGTCGTGTCGCGGCGGGCGGGATCGACGAGGTCGTCCTTGCGATGAACGCCACGCTGGAGGGGCAGACGACCGCGCATTACATCGCCGAGCGGATTGAGAAATACCCGATCCGCCTGACCCAGCTCGCGCACGGCCTGCCGGTCGGCGGCGAACTGGATTATCTGGACGAAGGCACCCTGGCCCAGGCGCTTCGCGCGCGACGCCCCGTCGCTTGACCGGCGAAAATATGCTACCTAGCTAACCGCTATGGCCATTCTTCCGATCATCGAGATCCCCGATCCCCGTCTCCGCCTCGTGTCCGATCCTGTCGAGGGCGTGACCGACGAGGTGAAAACCCTCATCGCCGACATGTTCGATACGATGTACGACGCGCCGGGCATCGGCCTCGCCGCGATCCAGGTCGCGGTGCCGAAGCGTGTGCTGGTCATCGACTTGCAGGACGAAGAGGACGAGGAAGGCAAGCCGGTCAAGGCGCCGCACGCCTTCGTCAA
>CAJYRU010000456.1 GCA_913777295.1 uncultured Sphingomonas sp.
CGGCCGAGATTAGGAAACTGGTGGGGTGCCCCGAACGTCCGGTTTTGGGTCTTAGTGACGGAGGGGTGGGGCGGTTAGCTCCGCTTAAGAGCCGACATTTAATCCGTGCTCGACGTTTGGAAGATCACTTGGCGATACATTTGTACGCCCTGCGCTACTAGTGTGTGCTGGCATCGTGCGTGAAAGCTGATCGCCTTGCCGCCTAGATGCCAAATGAACGACGTGTACGTGAATAGATTGGGGAGGTTGCCGATCTCGTCAATCCTCAGGCTATGCCGCTTGTTCGAAGGCTCGGTTTAGCAAAGCAGCGACTCCGGCCGATTCTACGGGGCGGCTGAAAAAATATCCCTGGATGCTGCCACATCCTTCACCGCGGAGTCGGTCGAGTTGCTCGCAGTCTTCGACCCCTTCCGCGGTCGTCTCCATGTGCAGTGCGGCCGCGAGATCGACGATGGCGCGTACGATGGCGGCACTGCTCGCATCCTCTGCGACGGCGGTGACAAAAGATCGGTCGATCTTGAGCTTGTCGAACGGAAAGCTGCGAAGGTAGCTCAGCGAGGAATATCCCGTGCCGAAATCATCGAGCGCGACGCGGATGCCCATTGCGCGCAGCCGGTGGAGCAGTGCGATCACAGTATCGGCGCCGTCGAGGAAGACCGACTCGGTGATCTCCACCTCGAGCCGGTTCGGGGACAGGCCGCTGCGGGACAGCGCCTGCATGATGGCCGCCGGGAATCCCGCGTTGCGAAACTGCAGCGGCGAGACATTGACCGCGACCCGGACGTGGGCGGGCCATGTCGCGGCCTGGCGGCACGCCTCGCGGAGCACCCATTCGCCGATCGCGACGATAAGGCCGGTTTCTTCGGCAACGGGGATAAATTCGGTGGGGCCAACGTGGCCACGGGTAGGATGCGCCCAACGGAGCAGTGCTTCGAAGCCGCCGATCCGGTTGGCCTTCAAATCGAATATTGGTTGGAAGTTCAGCCGGAACTGGCCCGTCCGCAGCGCCTCGCGAAGGTCGAGTTCGAGCTGCCTGCGCCGGCGCGCGGCGGCATCGAGTGACGCTTCGAAGAAGCGGAAGACGCCGCGGCCGTCGTGTTTCGCCCGATAGAGCGCGAGGTCGGCATTCTTCAGCAACGCGTCGGGGTCGCTGCCGTCGCCAGGGCCTATGGCAATGCCGATACTGAAGCCGATGGGGATTTGGTGTCCGTCGGCGGCAATCGGTTCAAGGCTGCGGTCGAGGATCGCCTGTGCGAGGGCGCGCGGGCGGTCGGGAGAGAAGGGGCCCGGCAGGATGATTGCATATTCATCGCCCCCCTGCCGCGAGACGAGGCCGTCGCCGGCGAGGTCCGACAGGGTGCGACCGATTTCGCGGAGAAGCGCGTCGCCTACCGGATGGCCGAGCGTGTCGTTGACGCCCTTGAACCCGTCGAGGTCGAGGCAAAGCACGGCGACCGGTTCACCGGCACGCATGCCGCGGTCGAGCGCCTGTTCCAGAGCCTGTCGGAACGCCGTGCGGTTGGGGAGGCCGGTTAGCGAATCATGGAAGGCGAGGTGCGTTATCCGATGCTCGCGTTCGACAATGCCCGCCGACATCCGATTGAAGCTGCCGGCCAGCCGCGCGATCTCGTCATCGCCCTCGACGGCCACCTCGGTCCGGGCGCCTTCCTCCAGCGCGCGGGCTGCGGCGTCGAGCGCGGCGATCGGGCGCGCGATGCTGCGGGCGAGACGAACGCTGGCGAGCACGACGAGGCAGATGCCGATCAGGCCGGCGACGCCAAGGCCGATCTGGAGCGGCAGATAGGGCGCGAGAGCGGCGCGCAGCGGATAGCGGACCAGCAGCGCCGCCGCGGCGATCCCGCCCGGACCGACCAGGGGCTTGACCAGCGCGAAGGCGTCGCCAGAGGGGAGCGTGAGCATCGCTAGCGAGCGGGTTGTTCGCGACTTCGCAACCAGATCATCGACCGCGGGATCGGCGGTGACCGAGCCATCGGACGCGATCCAATGCCCCGCCGGATCACGGCGCAGCATGGTCGCGGTCAGCGGAATGGCGGACAGGCGTTCCAGGCCGCGCATCTCTGCCGCATCGAGCGGGATCGCGAATATGACCCAGCCGATCTCCATCGGCGCCAGCACCGGCGACACGACAACGCGATAGATTTGCGTGCCGGAGACGATGATCGCATCACGCTGACCAGGGCGTAGCTTGTCGGGCAGTGCCGCGACGATCGGCGCGAGCGTGCCAGCCGTGCCGATCACCGTGCCGCCGGGTTCGACCAGCATCACCCGATCGACCCCGGCCCGCGCGCGCAGCGTTTCCAACGCGGACGTGATCGTCGGACGGTCGCCGCTGGCGACCGCTGCGCGAAAGCCGAAATCGCGGGTCAGCACATCGGCTGTCCCGGCAAGCGTCTTCGCGCGCAGCGCCCACAGCCCGTCGTAGACGATGCCGCTCGCCGCCAGTTCGGCCTGTACCGAGTTGCCCGCATGCGCCCGGATCAACGCCTGTGCCGTGATTCCCAGCAGCGCGAGCGCGAGCGCGAACAGTCCTGCGTAGAGGACCGCCAGCTTGCCGCCGAGCGTGCGCGAGGGAAGCCGGAGCAGGCGCATACCGTCAGCGGATCGTGTAGGTCGTGGCGAAACCGGTGGCGGCGATCGTGCTCGTCTGGCTGAGCGTATTACCCGCGGCGCGGATCGATGGCGACCAGACGCGCACCGTCGCGGTGCCGGGTGGCACGTCGAACGTGACCCGTCCCGCGGCGTTGACCTTCGCGGCGTAGGGGGTCGCGGAGACGATGACGAATCCGCTCATGGTATCGTGGATGTTGCACCCCAATGCGACGACGCCGGCGGTGTTGAACACCACACTGCGCTGGTCCTCGCGACCGTAGAGCTTCAGGTCGAACTTCTTGGCCTTCGAGAAGGAATAGACGTGATGGCGTACCGAATCGCGATTGGGGAAGGCGACGGACGCGCCGACTGGCACCACGAGGACGTGCGGTTGGAAGGCGATCCCCTTCTGCTCCACCACATAGGGGCCATGCGGCACCGGGGGGCGGAGTCCGGCCACCTCGACCATCACCACTGCGTCGACGAGCGGTGCGCCATCGCGTCCGCGGACATCGATCGTCACAGGGGCGGCGCGGGCAATGGTCGGCGCAAAGGCCGGGCAGATCAGGGCCAGTGCGGACGCGATGATACGGACAGTCATACGACCGCCGGTACAGGTCCGAAGTTGTTGGATCGTGAACGCCGCCTTCACGCGACACTAACCATTACCGGGGCAGGGCGGTGTCATGACCCGCCTTGCCGTCACGCTGCTCGCCTGTGTCCTGATCGCTGCACCGGCGCTGGCCGAGCAACGCCGCAATGGTGGCAAGCTGCTGCTGACCGATGGCGTGTCGAGCGTCGACGGCGCGGCGGGCGGCGGCCTCGCGACTTGGGCGACCATCGCGGGGAACGAGACCGAGGACGGGATCGGCGGTACCGCGCACGCCACTTACGTCGCCTTGCCCGATTTCGACCTGTCGTCGGCGGGCGCCGCGATCGGCGTTTCCGACCGGTTCGAACTGTCCTACGCCTATCAGCGGTTCGACACGCGTGCCGCTGGCGCCGCTTTGGGCCTGGGGCGGGGCTTTACGTTCGGGCAGCATGTCGTGGGCGCCAAGGTGCGACTGATTGGCGATGCGGTATGGGACCAGGATATGGCCCTGCCGCAGATCGCGGCTGGCGTTCAGTACAAGGCCGCCGAAAAGGGCGCGGTGATCCGCGCGATTGGTGGGCGCGAGACGAAAGGCGTCGATGTCTACGTCGCCGCGACCAAGGTGTTTCTGGCTCAGAGCCTGGTCGTCAACGCCACCGCGCGCCTCACCAAGGCGAACCAGTTCGGGCTGCTGGGCTTCGGCGGCGACGCCGGCCATCACCGCAGCGTCCAGTTCGAAGGATCGGCAGGCAAGCTGATCACTCGCAGCCTGCTGGTTGGGGCGGAATATCGCACCAAACCCGACAATCTGGGATTCGCGAAGGAAGACGACAGCTACGACCTGTTCGCGGCCTGGGCGGTCCATCGCAACGTCACGGTTACGGCAGCCTATGTCGACCTGGGCGATATCGCGACGGTGAAATCTCAGCGCGGTCTGTTCCTGTCGCTCCAGGGCGGCTTTTGATAGCGGGATGCCTATGATTGCCTTCCTGATACTTGCCCAGGTAGCCGGCGCCGTCGCCTCCGCCGAACAGCCCGTCGTCCCCTATGCACACAGCGACGCCAATGCCGGGGCCACGCCGTTCGCCGGCACGGCGATGTGGCAGGCGTTCCACGGCAGCGCCGGTGTCGCGCGGATCGTCGATGACATGGTCGACCGCAATATCGCGGACCCGCGCATCACCGACATCTTCAAGGGCCAAGACATGATCCGCCTGCGCCGCACGCTGAAGGAGCAGTTCTGCTACATCCTGAATGGCGGATGCGCCTATAGTGGGCGGACGATGCATGACGCCCATGTCAACATGGGCATCCAGCAGGCAGACATGGCGGCGCTCGTCGAGAATTTGCAGGCCGCGATGCGCCACGAGGGCGTTGCGTTCGCGGCGCAGAACCGGCTGCTCGCCAAGCTGGCCCCCATGCATCGCGCGATCGTGAAGCAGACAGGGCCCGCAATTTCGATCCCTGAGTAAGCACGCCACCGTGCGGCGAGGCATAGGCGGCAATTGTGCCTCGGTCCTGAGCTGCCCCCTTCTGAGTGGTCCATCGACTATGACAGTCTGGATCGAGGAAGGGACGACGAATGCCAGCGAAGAAGCACAAGCCCGAGGAGATCATCGGCAAGCTGCGTGAGGTTGAGATCATGCTGGGCCAGGGCGGCACGACGGCCGAGGCATGCCGGCGCATCGCAGTTAGCGAGCAGACCTATTACCGATGGCGCAAGGAATATGGTGGTCTGAAGACGGATCAGGCGCGGCGGATGAAGGATCTGGAGAAGGAGAACCTGCGGCTGCGTCGCGCGATCTCGGACCTGACATTGGACAAGCTGATCCTGCAGGAGGCGGCGCGGGGAAACTTCTGAGCCCCGCACGGCGC
>CAJYRU010000457.1 GCA_913777295.1 uncultured Sphingomonas sp.
ACAACACCGTGCGTCCGCACAGCAGCCTCGGCGGCATGGCACCCGCCGAGTTTACCAACCGCCCGCGCCACGGGCATGAGGACACCGAAGCTAACTTATCAGCGGCCTGAAAATGGGGAGCACGTCAGTACGCGTGCACTGCTCGCCGCCTTCCTATCCGATGCTGCTGTTGTCGTACGCGACGCCGTCGGCACGGCGGTCCCGGTCAATCTGTTTCACCGCCGCGTCGCGGGCCTAGCCTGCCGGAGCGCGGGCGCAACCCGACCTGGCACTGGCCGCACCGCGCAAGGCGATCGTCATCCGACGTCGGTCCGAAAGGGGAGTCTCGTCTCTCGCACCGTGGCAGCCCCCACCCGCTTCCGTACACCGAGTGAACCAAGTGTTTGCCGCCTCCTCGTCGCCACGCTCGTTTCAAAGCGAACTTCGGTTAGATCGACCGACCCATGATTTTACCGTCCGCATCGCCGTTGCCCGATAGCCGGGCAAGTAGCATTCTCCACCCGATGTGCGAGCAAGGCCGCCTCCCCCCGGTCATCGGTTAGACAGGGGACCGCGCCCGGGGTACCGGGACGGCGAAAGCGTCGCAGGGTGGCCCGGCTACCCGGTCCGAACCCGGTGCGTTGTGTTGTCGCCCCTTCATCTAGCCTCGCCTCGTGGACCGTCCGGCCGCGACCGCGCTCACATCCTTCCATAGTTATCCACAGGGATCGGCGACGTTATCCACAGTTATCCACAGCCTCTGTGGATTATCGGCACGATCGGCAATGCCGGTTGTCGCAGGCCCGCTTCCCGTTATATGTTACCCAACATAACAAAAATTGGAGAGGGTGCAGAGTGGTCCAAGACCCACGCATGGCGATCGAGCAGGCGCCGATGTCGCGGTTCCAGTGGGGGATCGTCGCGACGATGGTCGGGCTGAACGCGCTGGACGGATTCGATGTGCTGTCGATCAGCTTCGCCTCGCCCGGGATCGCTGCCGATTGGGGGATCGATCGCGCGGCGCTGGGCATCGTGTTGTCGATGGAGCTGGTCGGCATGGCGATCGGGTCGCTGTTCCTCGGCGGCGCTGCCGACCGGTTGGGCCGGCGGATGACGATCCTCGGCTGCCTGGGCGTGATGACGATCGGCATGGTCGGTGCGGCCAGCGCGGGCGGCATCTTCGGCCTGTCGGTCTGGCGTGTGGCTACCGGTCTGGGGATCGGCGGAATGCTGGCATCGACCAACGCCGCGGTGGCCGAGGCGGCCAATGCGAAGCATCGCGCGCTAGCGGTCGTGTTGATGGCGGCGGGCTATCCGATCGGTACCATTGTCGGTGGATCGGTGTCGGCAATGCTGTTGGCGCACTATGACTGGCGGGCGGTGTTCCTGTTCGGCGCCCTGTGCAGCGCGTTGTTCGTCCCGCTGGTGCTGTGGCGCGCGCCCGAATCGGTCGCATTTCTGATGCATCGGCGCCCGGCCAATGCCCTGGCGCGGATCAACGCCACGCTGCGGAGGATGGGACACGGCATGATCGACGCGCTGCCCGATCCCGAGCCGCAGGCGACCACTGCCAAGGCGCCGGTCGTGGCGCTGTTTTCCCCCGCGCTCCTGCGCACCACCCTCGCGCTGACACTGGCCTATCTGGCGCATATCATGACCTTCTATTTCATCCTGAAATGGATCCCCAAGATCGTCGTCGACATGGGCTTTCCCGCGCCCCAGGCGGCAGGGGTGCTGGTCTGGGCCAGTATCGGCGGGGCGACGGGATCGCTGATCCTCGGGCTGCTGACGGGTAAGGTGCGGCTGCTGGCGCTGACGATCGGGGCGATGCTGTTGTCGACTGTGCTCGTCATCGTGTTCGGGCGCGCGCAGAGCGACCTGACGGGCCTGTCGATCGTTGCGGCCGCCGCCGGCTTTGCGACCAATGCCGGGGTCGTCGGCCTCTATGCACTTTTGGCTGAGCGGTTTCCGACATCCGCGCGCGCCACCGCGACCGGGTTCGTCATCGGGGTCGGGCGCGGTGGGTCGGCGCTGGCGCCGATGGTTGCCGGCTTCCTGTTTGCGGCGGGCTACGGGTTGCAGACAGTCGCGGTGCTGATGGGCGTCGGGTCGCTGGTCGCGGCGGTTGCGTTGTTGCTGCTGCGCGGCAGGCCGGCGGTGTCCGTCGTGCAATAGGCAATTGCCCGATTGACGCGCTGCGCGAGTCGATTTAGGCTATGAAACATAACAAATAGGGAGAGGTCGCCATGGCGCCCGCAAAGACGTTCGACCGGATGAACCCTGTGACCGGCGCGGTCGCGACCACGGCGGAGGCGTTCGGCCCGGCGGAGGCGAATGCGGCGGTCGAGCAGGCGGCAGCCGCCTTTCCGGCATGGTCGGCGCTCGGCCCCAATGCCCGCCGCGCCGCGCTGACCAAGGCGGCGGACGCGCTGGCGGGCAAGGCCGACCAGTTCGTCGCGGCGATGATGGGCGAGATCGGCGCGACCGAAGGCTGGGCGCGGTTCAACCTGATGCTGGCGGTGTCGATGGTGCGCGAAGCAGCCGCACTGACCACCCAGATTGCGGGGGAGGTGATCCCGTCGGACAAGCCGGGCTGCATCGCGATGGCGCTGCGCGAGCCGGTCGGGGTGATGCTGGGCATCGCGCCGTGGAACGCACCGATCATCCTGGGCGTCCGCGCGGTCGCGACGCCGCTCGCGTGCGGCAACACGGTGGTGCTGAAGGCGAGCGAGCAATGCCCGCGCACCCACAGCCTGATCGCCGAAGCCTTTGCCGAAGCGCTGCCCGCCGGCGCGGTGAAGATCGTCACCAATGCGCCGGAAGATGCTGGCGACGTCGTCGGCGCGCTGATCGATAACCCGCATATCCGCCGGATCAACTTCACCGGATCGACCCATGTCGGCCGGATCATCGCCAAGCGCGCTGCCGAGCATCTCAAACCCGTGCTGCTGGAACTGGGTGGCAAGGCACCGATGATCGTGCTGAACGATGCCGACCTCGACGAAGCGGTAAAGGCGGCCGCGTTCGGCGCGTTCATGAACCAGGGGCAGATCTGCATGTCGACCGAGCGGATCATCGTGGTCGAAAGCGTCGCCGATGCCTTTGTCGCAAAATTCGCGGCCAAGGTCCGCACCATGGCGGTCGGCGATCCGCGGGAGGGCAAGACGCCGCTGGGCGCGGTGGTCGACCAGAAGACGGTGGCGCATGTCCAGTCGCTGATTGCCGATGCGGTCGCGGCCGGCGCGGTACAGGTGAATGGCGGCGACGCGGACGGCGTGCTGATGC
>CAJYRU010000458.1 GCA_913777295.1 uncultured Sphingomonas sp.
GCCGGCCCGCCGCTGCTGCATACCGATCGCGGGCGCGGCTATCGGCTGGGCGATCCGCCATGGCGCGCCTGACCTGCGGCGGATAGACAGGTCCCCAAACGAAACGGGATGGAGGGGGTGCCGCATGGCCCGGCTTACGATGACGACTGCCGATGGCATCGCCGAAGTACGGTTGACGCGCGGGGACAAGATGAACGCGATCGACCCGGCGATGTTCGATGCGCTGATCGACGCGATCGACACGCTGCGCAACTCGTCGGCACGCTGCGTCGTGCTGTCGGGGGAGGGGCGGACCTTCTGTGCCGGGCTGGACATGGCCAGCATGGCGGCGGGGGCGGCGGACATGGACCTCGCGACGCGCAGCCACGGCATCGCCAATCGCGTGCAGCAGGTGGCGTGGGGCTGGCGGATGTTGCCGATGCCGGTGATCGCGGCGGTGCAGGGGCTGGCGTTCGGCGGAGGAATGCAGATCATGGCCGGCGCCGATGTGCGGATCGCCGCGCCCGACACGCGCTTTTCGATCCTCGAGGCGAAATGGGGGCTGGTCGCCGACATGGCCGGTTTCGCGCTGTGGCGCGACGTGCGCGGCGATGTCTTGCGCGAACTGGCCTTTTCCGCGCGCGAATTCACGGCGGACGAGGCGATGCGGGCGGGGTTCGTCACCCGGCTATCCGATGACCCGCACGGCGCGGCGATGGTGCTGGCCCGCGCGATCGCGGCACGCAGTCCGGATGCGGTACGTGCCGCCAAGCGGCTGGCGAACCTGGCCGACGACGCCGATGCCACGACCATCCTCGCCGCCGAAAGTGCCGAGCAACAGGCCTTGCTCGGCAGGCCCAATCAGGTCGAGGCAGTGCGCGCGGGGATGGAGCGGCGGGCGGGCAATTTCAGCGACTGAGCCACCCATCGTCATCCCCAGAAGGCGGGAATCCATACACGCCGGGCTATCGGCAAGAAATGCAACGTCAGCGTCTATGGACTCCCGCCTTCGCGGGAGTGACGAGGTTTCAGGCTGCGCCGACCGTTTCGCTTCCCAGCCAGCGATCGCCGTCAAATATCCTGCACCAGCCGCCCGTACAGCTCCGGCCGGCGATCGCGGAAGAAGCCGAACGCCGCGCGGTGGCGTTTCACTCGGTCAAGGTCGAACGTCGCGGTGATGACGCCCTCTTCCTCGCGGTCCAGCTCGGCGACGATGTCGCCCCGTTCATCGGTGATGAACGACGTGCCGTAGAAGGTCTGGCCATGTTCCACGCCGACGCGGTTGGCGGCGACCACCGGCACGACGTTCGACACGGCATGGCCGACCATCGCCCGCCGCCACAGCCGCGCGGTGTCGAGGCTGGTGTCATGCGGTTCGCTGCCGATCGCGGTCGGGAAGAACAGCACCTGCGCGCCCATCAGCATCAGCGCGCGCGCGGTTTCGGGATACCATTGGTCCCAGCAGATGCCGACGCCCAGCTTGGCCGGGCCGTCCCACACCTTGAACCCGGTATTGCCGGGGCGGAAATAGAATTTTTCCTCATAGCCCGGCCCGTCGGGAATATGGCTCTTGCGATACACGCCCTGGATGCGACCATCGGGATCGATCATCGCCAAGCTGTTGTAATGATGCTGGCCGTCCAGTTCGAAGAAGCTGGTCGGGATCGCGATCTTCAGCTCGCGCGCCAGTGCCTGCATCGCCAGCACCGCCTTGTGCTCGCCGACGGGCTTGGCATTGGCGAACAGCCCCTCGTCCTCGACGCGGCAGAAATATTCGCCCTCGAACAATTCAGGCGGCAGCACGACCTGCGCCCCCCTGGCAGCGGCTTCGCGCACCAAGGCCGAGACATTGGCGATGTTGCGATCGATATCGGCGGTGAAGCCGAGCTGGAGCGCGGCAACGGTGATGTCGGTCATGGACGGTCCTAAAGCGTGACGCCGAAACGGGCGGCGACGGGGATAGTGGCGCAATACAGCAGGATCGTGACACCGCAACCGGCGAGCAGCGCCCACCAGAAACCGACACCGTGGCGCAGCAGCGCGGGCACGATCAGGAACATGGGAAGCGAGGGCAGCACATACCAGAAGGTCGCCTCCGCATGGGTCGCCAGCCGCACCGCGTCACCCGTATCGCGCCACAGCCAGATCATGCCGAGCAGCGAGACGAGCGGCAGCGACGCGACCAGCGCCCCTGCCGCCGGGCTGCGCCGCGCGATCAACGCCACGGCGGCGACAATCAGCCCCGTCAGCGCGGCGCGCAACGCAAAGGCGATCAAGCCGCCGGGATCTGCTGGCTGATACAGTGGAAACTGCCGCCGCCGGTCAGGATATGATCGGCGCGCAGTCCGACGACCTCATGGTTCGGAAAGATTTCGGCAAAGGCGGCGACCGCGGCCGCATCGGTGCCGGTGCCGTACAGCGGCACGACCACGGCGGCATTGCCGATATAGAAGTTCATGTGGCTGCCCGGGATGATCTCTTCGTCAGGCGACAGCACGCGGCCCGGGGAGGGGACCAGTACCACCTCCACGCCGAATGCCTTCGCGCGGGCGGCAGCGTCCTGATAGATGCGCCAGTTCGGATCATTCTCCGCGGCCTGCGGGATCGCCAGTCGGTTCGGCCCGACGAAGCGGGCGAGGTTGTCGACATGGCCGTCGGTATGATCGTTGATGAGGCCATCGCCCAGCCACAGCACCCGGTCATAGCCCAGATCCTCGCGCAGTCGCGTTTCGGCGGCATCGCGGTAGAAATGGTCGTTGCGATTGGGGTTGAGCAGGCATTGCTCGGTCGTGACGACCAGGCCGGTGCCGTCACCGTCCAGCGCGCCGCCTTCGACCACCCAGTCATGGTCGGCGACCGCCATGCCGCGTTCCTGGGCCAGGCGCAGGCCGATGTCGTCATCGCCCGGCAGATCATATTTCCCGCCCCAGCCATTGAAGCGGAAGCGGTGCGCGGTGCCGTCGCCGCCGATGATCGGCCCGGTATCGCGCAGCCAGATGTCGCCGAACGGCTGGATCACCACTTCGGCAAAGGGCGCGCGCTGCCGTGCGTCGTCCGCCGCTTCGATGTCCGCGGCGACCAGCAGAACCTGCTCACCCCGGCCATCGGCATGGACCGCGCGGGCAAAGGCGACGACCTCGTCGCGGGCGGGGTGGAGGTCCTCCTGCCAAAGTTCGGCATGGCTGGGATAGCTGATCCATACGGCGGCGTGGGGGGCCCATTCGGGTTTCGGCGCGGTCATGCGCGCGGAAATAGTGGATCGCGGGCCGCAGGAAAAGAGCCTGCCGCACGTCGCCATCCCGGCAAACCTTGCCCCGGCGGCGGTGATGGGCGATGGGGCGGCCAGTGCCTCCCTCCGCCAGGAACCCGAGTCCCATGAAATTCTTCGTCGACACCGCCGATACCAACGACATCCGCGAACTGGCCGATACCGGCCTGCTCGACGGTGTCACCACCAACCCGTCGCTGATCCACAAGTCGGGCCGCGACTTCCTCGAAGTCGTCGCCGAAATCTGTTCGATCACCGACGGCCCGGTATCGGCCGAAGTGGTCGCGCTCGACCACGACGGCATGATGCGTGAGGCCGAAATCCTGCGCAAGATCGCCGACAATGTCGCGGTGAAGGTGCCGCTGACGATCGACGGCCTCAAGACCTGCAAGGCGCTGACCGACGACGGCACGATGGTCAACGTGACCCTGTGCTTCTCGGCGAACCAGGCGCTGCTGGCGGCAAAGGCCGGCGCGACCTTCGTCTCGCCGTTCGTCGGCCGCCACGACGATATCGGCTTCGACGGCATGGGCCTGATCAGCGACATCCGCCTGATCTACGACAATTACGATTTCGGCACCGAAATCCTCGTCGCCAGCGTCCGCCACCCGATCCACGTCCTCGAATCGGCCAAGCTCGGCGCCGACGTGATGACCGCCCCGCCGTCGGTCATCCGCGCGCTGGTCAAGCATCCGCTGACCGACAAGGGTATCGAAGGCTTCATGGCCGATTGGGCCAAGTCGGGCCAGCAGATCGGCTGATCCGGGTTCGACAGCGGCTGCGGCATGGCGCTATCAAGCGGCCATGACGCAGCCGCTGCCGCTGGCTTTCGCCACTCACCTGTCCCGCGACCGCCGCCGGTCGGCGCATACCGTCCGCGCCTATGCCGCGACCGCCGAGCGGCTGGTCGCGTTCCTGCAGGGCCATTGGGGCGGTGCGGTCGATGCGCTCATGCTCCACCGCATCACCGCCGCCGACCTGCGCGCGTTCCTTGCCCATCGCCGCGAACAGGGACTGGGCAATGCCGCGGCCGCGCGCGAATTGTCGGCGGTGCGCGCATTCATTGCCTTTGCCGGGGGTGAGGCACCGCCGCTGCGCGGGCCGCGTGTCGCAAAAAACGTTCCCCGCCCGATCTCGCCCGACGAAGCAGTGGCGCTGGCTGGGGAAGTTGCCGACGCGGCCGCAGAGCCGTGGATCGGCGCGCGGGACTGGGCGATCCTGCTGCTGCTCTATGGCGCTGGCCTGCGCATCGGCGAAGCGCTGTCGCTGACCGGGCGCGCGCTGCCGCTCGGCGATACGCTGGTGGTCACCGGCAAGCGCGACAAGACGCGGATGGTGCCGCTGCTCCCGCCGGTCCGCGCGGCGGTGGAGGCCTATGTCGCGCAGAACCCGTGGGGCACGGCGCGCGACGCCCCGCTGTTCCGCGGGGCGAAGGGGGGGGCGCTCGACGCCGGGGTGGTGCGCAAGGCGGTTCGCACGGCCCGCGTCGCGCTGGGGCTAGGCGACCGGACAACGCCGCACGCCCTGCGCCACAGCTTCGCCACGCATCTGCTGGGGCGGGGGGCGGATCTGCGCTCGCTCCAGGCACTGCTGGGCCATGCCAGCCTGTCGTCGACGCAGATCTATACCGCGGTCGATGCCGCGCACCTGCTGGACGTATATCGCAACGCCCATCCGCACGGGTAGCAGCGGGGGAAAGGGCCGTTTTCACCTAACGTCATCCCAGCGAAGGCTGGGATCTCCCGCCGATAGCACGAGACAAGAACCGCCTGAGGCCCCAGCCTTCGCTGGGGCGACGTAGTTGGCAGGGCTGTTCACCGGCGGCATTGCCGCGGCCTCCCAAAATACGAGCGCCGCGCCGGACCATCGTCCGACGCGGCGCTCGCCAGTATCCATATCCCGGAAAGCCTTACCCGGCCTGCTCGGCGAGGATCGTCAGCCCCTTGGCAGTCACCTCGGCAAAGCCGCCGCGGATCGCGATACGCTCCGCCTCGCCCTTTTCGGTGCGCTGGATCAGGACGTCGCCGTCGCGGATCGTCGACATGAACGGGGCATGGCCCTCCAGCACGCCGAAGTCGCCTTCGGTGCCCGGCACGGTGACCATATAGACCGATTCCGAGCGCACGAGCTTTTCGGGGGTCACGAGTTCGAAGTGCAGCATAGTGTTACCTTACTCCCTCTCCCTTTCAGGGGAGAGGGTCGGGGAGAGGGGCTTTCGGCAGAGGTGCGTGCTGCCCCTCTCCCTAACCCTCTCCCCTGAAGGGGAGAGGGAACAGCGCTTTACGCGTCCTGCGCCATCTTCTGCGCCTTGGCGACGACTTCGTCGATGCCGCCGACCATGTAGAAGGCCGATTCCGGCAGGTGGTCATACTCACCCTCGACGACCGCCTTGAACGACTTCACCGTGTCTTCCAGCGCGACGAACTTGCCGCTGATGCCGGTGAAGACCTCGGCGACGTGGAACGGCTGGCTCAGGAACTTCTGGATCTTGCGGGCGCGGGCGACCGTGATCTTATCCTCTTCGCTCAGCTCGTCCATGCCGAGGATGGCGATGATGTCCTGCAGCGACTTGTAGCGCTGGAGCAGCGACTGCACGGCGC
>CAJYRU010000459.1 GCA_913777295.1 uncultured Sphingomonas sp.
GCCGGCGGTCTGGTCCTCGTTGAGCGAGCCGATGACGAGATCGGCCTGGCCGTCGCCGTTGACGTCGGCGAACGCCGGCGCAGTATAACTGCCCGCATCACCGAGGATTGCGGCCTTAGCAGCGAACGTGTCAGGCCCCGAGATCGTCACGGTAAACCCGCGCGACGCGGTCGGGTTATCGCTGACCGAGGTATAAGCGAGCCGCTCGATTACCGTCTCGGCAATGCCGGCGTCCGCATTGGCGGAGAACAGGAACACGAAGGGGCTGCCGATGCCGCCCGAGAAGGTGCCCATCAGCACGTCGCGGAAGAAGAATTGATTGCCCGACACGATGAAGTTCGGGTCGCCCGACAGGGTCAGCCGGTCCTCGGGCAGCAGGCCGGAGATGACTAGGCGGCCGTTGGCGATATCCGTACCCGTGACGGTGACGTCGTTGTCGAACCCCACCACGCCGTTTTCATTGACGGTGAGGTTATCTAGATTGCTGATCGTCGGCATTGCTCGCATCCCGTGTAGGGCGGATCGCGTCTGATCTCACCCGGCCTCGTCCAGCGAATGCGGGCAAAGCGCAGCATGCAGGCGCAACCGCGCCGGAACAGATGTCCCGCGCGGCGAACCAAACACTACGAGGCATACCCCCCCTCGCCTGGATGACAGGCCTCATGAGCCTGCTTCCATTGCAGCAATCTGCCATTCTGTTGGGGCATGCGCAAAACGTTTCGAATTGTTGGAAGGAAAGATCATCAAGCATGTTCACCGCTTACGCGATCCTGCGGGCGCGAACAGCGGGCAGCCGGTTTTTCCACCTCGCTTCCCCGCGCCTTCTCGCAGCATCGTACCTTGGTGAGGCACGGCAGAGCGGGTGCGCTTGGGTTCGGCGGTAACGCTTTCTTGTAAAAAGCGATGGATGACCGGAACTGTCGAACTGCACTAACAATCCTCTCAGAAAAAAGGGGGTTGGGGTGGACAACATTGACGTTTCACGTCGTGCGCTGGTCGCGGGCGGCGTTTTGGCGACGGCTGTGCTGGCGGCCGGCACGTGGTGGCAGGGGAGCGCCGTTCCAGCGACCGACAACGGGGTAACGGTGGTAACGGGCGGCACAACACCGGAGGCGCCCGCGCACCGGGCGGATCTCGCCCAAGCAGTCGGACAGCCGGTGCAGTTGAACGGGGGCGGCGAGATCGCTGCTGCCACCCTTGTCGCGATCATGCCCTTGCCGATGCACGTCAACCGCCCGGCGGGCGTCCGGGCGGCACCCTATCGCATGACCTTCCACACCCCGCGCGCGGGCGCGCCTGTGGGGAACAAGACCTATGCGCTGGGCGCGCCGATCGACGGCATGGATCGGCTTTATCTCGCGCGCGGGGTCGACCAGGGCGAGGATGCGGTGCTGTTCGCGGTGGTCGCCTGATCGTGGCGCCGGCCATCGCGGCGAATTAAGTTGTCGGTACCGCTAATGCAGGCGTAAGCCGTTTGACGGCGGCTACGGCAAAAGACGCCGCAGCGGACAAAAGAAAGGTTGGCATGGAGCGGGAGGATTTCGCGCGCGCGGCGGACGCGGAGTTCGACGTGTTCGTGGGCGACACGACGATGCCCATGACGCTGATCGCGATCGAGCCGCTGCCGTCGCGGCCCGGAATATCGCGCGAAGCATTTTCGCTAATCTTCAAGAGCGCCAGTGCGCTGGTGCTACCGCAGCGTATCTATCCCATGCGCAACCGCGCGCTGGCGGACGCGCAAAAGGTCGACGTGTTCATTGTCCCGATCGGCCGCGATGCCGATGGCGTGCGCTACCAGGCGGTGTTCACCTAGGCGCGCATCGCTTCGCGAGAGATGGCTGCGATCGATGCCGGCGGAACGCCCGGCCGCGCGCTTCGGCAATCACGCCGATGGCGACCAGCACAGCCGGTGATGGGTCGCGGACGTACCGATCGCGTCGGTGAAGCCGAGACGGCGATACAGCGCCTGCGCGCGCGGGTTGTCGTGACCGACATGGAGGTCGACCGATACGCCTGCCGCACTTGCCTCCTGCAGCAATCGTCGCAGCGCCTCGCCGCCCAGCCCACGGCCCTGCGCGTCGGGCAGCAGTGCGATGTCGACGATCCGCCACGGCCGGCACGTCTGGTCGACGCACAATCGGCCGACCGCCCGGCCTTCCGCCACGATCACCCGCCGCCCGGCCGTGGGATGATGATCGGCGATGTGGCGTTCCTGCAGCACGTGTTGCCCGTCGCATAGCTGCGCCAACGCCTCGGTCGGCCAACCCAGTTCGGCGAACAGCATCCGGCGGTGCCCGACATGGGCGCGCCGGATCATCTCGGCGTCGCCCTCGTCTTCAGCGCGAAAGGTGACGCGTGGACGAACGGTCAAGGAAAGTTTGGGTAAATGCCGTTCAGCGCGATCACGTAATTCAGGGCCAGAAACGGCTGCTGGTTGTTGTGCGGCTGGTTGCCACCGGCGGGCGCCATCGCGGTCGGTGACATGGTCCCGTTAACCGACCCGCTCGCATAAGGCGTCACACCGGACCCCGTGGTAAGGGCAGAGGCCGCCGTTGGAGTTTCCGATCGGGCGGTTCCACGCGACGCAGCGACCGCATTGGCGCCGTGGACGTGCCCGGGCATCTGGGTCTGATCGAGCGTCACGGTCGCGGCTCCAAAGGTATCGGCCTGAGTGCGGGGGGTCAGACCGGGACCCGCTCCGGTGCCGCACGTCATGCGGCCATTCAGCGCGGGCAATTGGAACGTTGTTTGCCCGTTCCCGCCGAACTGCACCCCTAGTAACGAAAACAGCGCGGTAAACTGATTGATCGGCAAGGATGCGCCGTTGCAGAATGCATAATTCTGCGGCGCGTAGGTAAAGGCGATGGGCATGATCTGCCCAACAAAGGGGTCAGCCACGAGGTGTTCTCCTGATCAGGGCTGCGACGGGTAGTTGCCGCTCCAGGCGATGCAGGCCTGGATCGCCATCGTGGGCGCGCAATTGTTGTGCGGCTGACTACCCCCGGCGGGGCTCACCATGTTGCTCGCCATCGCGACGGGTACCGGCGTGGTAGGTGCGGCATAGAATTGCGCGCTCGCCGGTCCGGCCGCGAATACTTGGCCTGTCGGAACGGTGCTGGTCCCCACGGCTGCGCTCGCCATGACGGGGTGGCTGTGCGCGGGAAGCTGCTGCGTGGTCAGCGTTACCGTCTCCTGGCCGACCATCTGGCCCACGACATTGGCAGACCCGGCCAGCGTTCCCGAACCCAGCGGCACGCGCCCGCGCAGGTCGGGTACGGCGAACGTGCTCTGCCCATTGCCGCCGTAAGTGGTGCCAATCAGCGAGAATAGCGCTTCGTAATCGGTGATCGACACCAGCCTGCCATCGCAGGGAAGCCAGCCCTCCGGCGCGCCGCGTATATAAGGAAACAAGCGGATCTCGCCGACATATTGCTCGGACATGCGATGCTCCGTTCAGCCGCGTGAAGGATAAATGCCGGCGATCACGATGGTGTAGTTGATCACCAGCGACGGCTGCATGTTGGAGTGCGCCTGATTGCCGCCGACCTGTGACGGCAGCGCAGCACCCAGCGGAACCAGGTTGCCCGGCGCGCCGAAGATCGCGGTACTGGCGGCGCCCGGCAGCGCGCCGGCGGGCGAGGCGCCGCTCGCGACGCTGGTCGCCACGTTCACCTGATGGGTGTGCTGCGGCATCTGCGCTACCGTCAGCGTCTCG
>CAJYRU010000460.1 GCA_913777295.1 uncultured Sphingomonas sp.
CCGAGTTGGTGAAGCAGCAGGAAGGCTTTTTTCTTAAGGGCGTCGCGCATCTGCGCCCGTTGACGCTGGCCAAGGTCGCCGAGGCGATCGAGATGCACGAATCGACCGTCAGCCGCGTGACGAGCAACAAATATCTCTCCTGCCCGCGCGGGCTGTTCGAGCTGAAATATTTCTTCACCTCGGCGATCCAGTCGGCCGATGGCGGGGAGGCGGTGTCGGCGCTGGCGGTCAAGGAAGCGATCCGCACCCTGATCGCGAACGAGGACCCGAAAAAGATCCTGTCCGACGACACGCTGGTCGAATTGTTGAATGCCAAGGGCTTCGACATCGCGCGGCGGACGGTCGCGAAATATCGCGAGGCCATCGGGCTGGGATCGTCGGTCCAGCGGCGGCGGCAAAAGGCGCTGGGCGGGTAGCGCTTTCCTACACGGGGTAGCGTCGCCATGATGGTCGGCGCTCTTTCCCAGCGTCCATTCGCGTCCGCTTACCGGGCAAGGTCACGCACGCTGCGAAACGCGCACGAGTGTGAACTTAGTGAACTTTGGCTGTTGCTGGGCAGGTAAGTACCTCAAAACCCTTCATATCCGTTCGGTTCGAGCAGCTTCGAGCTTGTCGAGAAGCGTCTGTCGAGAACCCCCGCCCAGCGGAACCCCGTTCTCGATACGCGCTCTCGACAGGCTCGATCGCTACTCGAACCGAACGGAGGATGTTGAGGTCGGGCCGCCCTTAGACGTCCAGCTTCTCGTAATCCGCCGGCGGCGGCACGCCTTCCATCCGCTCGGCCAACAGCGGGCGAAAACTCGGGCGGCTCTTCATCCCGACATACCAGCGCTTGGCGAGGTCGTGCGTCTTGAAATCGATCCCGCCCAGATAGTCGGCGATCGAGATCTGCGCTGCGGCGGCCAGGTCGGCCAGGCTCATCGTCGCGCCGCCGATCCACTGCCGATGGTCGAGCAGGTAATCGATATAGTCGAGATGCTCGACCGCCGCCTTCATCGCCTCACGCAGCACGCGCGTGTCGGGCGTCTGGCGGTGGACGATCCGCTTCTCCATCCGCTCCATCAGCAGCGGGCCGGTGATCTCGCGATAGAATTGCGTGTCGAACCACGTCACCAGCCGCCGCTGTTCCGCGCGGTCGGCGGCACTGCCGTTCAGCATCGCGGGCTTGTCGCCCGTTTCCTCGATATATTCGCAGATCGCCATCGAATCGATCAGCCGGATACCGGCCGCGTCGTCGATCATCACTGGGGTCTGCCCGGCAGGGTTGATGTGCAGGAACTCGTCGCGCCGCGTCCATGGCGATTCGCGCACCGGCTGATAGCCGATGCTCTTTTCCGCCAGCAGCAGGCGGACTTTTCGCGAGAAAGGACATAGCGGGAATTGCAGGAGCTGCCACATGGTCCCCGTGTTAGGCGGCGCGCCCGCCGGGCGGAAGGGGATTCGTGTGGGGTTGCTCGCAAGCCTGTTGTGGTTGGTCGCGGCGATCATGCTGGCGAACCGCTCGCCCAGCCCTTGGGTACAGGCGGTCGCGGCGGTCTGCGCCGGGATTGCCGGCACGACCTTGCCCGATCTCGACCTGCTGCTGCCGATCGGCCATCGCAGCGCCCTAACCCATTCGCTGCTACCGCTCACCCTCGCGCTGATCGCGACGCGCTGGCGACCGGTAATGGCCGGCCTTGCGATCGGCATCGGACTGCACCTAGCGGCGGATACGTTCCCCAACGCGATGCAGGGCTATGCGACGGTCAAGCTGCCCGGCCTCGGTTCGCTCGGGGTCACCGGCTCCTATGCGTGGTTGGGCGCGCAGGCGCTGGTCGCGACGCTGGCCGGGGCGGTGCTGCTGGCGGCAGCGCTGCCGTTCCGCTTCGCCCTCGCCACGGCGGCGGCGCTGGCGCTAGTCGGGATCGCGTATCTGTTCGCGACAGATGGCGGCTGGCCGGCACTGGCGGTCTATGCCGCGTTCGGCTGGCTGGCGGTCCGGCGGGGCCGATCGAGCTAACCGGCTGGCAAGATTCTTCGGATATGCCCGATCGTATGGAAGCGACCTTTTCGATCGTCAACGACGTACCCCATGGGTTGATGCGGATCACCATGGCCGGCTTTTTCGCGCCTGCCGACATCGCGCGCTTCGTCGCGGCCCGCGACCGCGAACTCGCCGCGCTGCGCACGCGCCCGAACGAGCATCTTACGCTGGTCGATATTCGCGCCATGGACATTCAGGCGGCACAGAGCGTGGCCGCTTTCGGTCAGCTGCTGGCCGACCCGCGCACCGTGTCGCGCCGCATCGCCTTCGTCATCGGGCGGTCGCTGGCGGCGATGCAGATCCGCCGCGCCGCACAGGGCCGCGACAGCCGCTATTTCGACGACATCGCGGACGCCGAGGACTGGCTGCTCGCCGCCCAGCCGCTCAGGCAGACGGCGTACCGGGCCGGCTGACCGGCCCGGTACGAACGGTCAGGCGGCGACCTCCGCCTGCCGCGCCACTGCCGCGTCATCGCTGAGCGGATGCGACAATCGGGTCAGCATTTCCTTGGGCACCACCTGCCAGAAATGCTGCTTCGCCCGATCCCAATCCTCCAGGATCGCGGCCGACCAGCGGCTGTCGGTCATTGCGTGATGCTCGGCGATCAGCCCCTTCAGCACCGATTCCCAATGCGCCGACCCCAGCCGGTGCAGCGTGATGTTCTCCGGGTTGTGGTTGCGTTCGAAGCTGGCGTCCTGGTCATAGATGAACGCCATGCCGCCGGTCATGCCCGCACCGAAATTGGTGCCGGTCCGCCCCAGCACCACCGCGACACCGCCGGTCATATACTCACAGCCGTTCGCGCCGCAGCCCTCGACCACCACGGTCGCGCCCGAATTGCGCACCGCGAACCGCTCGCCGGCCTGCCCCGCCGCGAACAGCTTGCCCGACGTCGCCCCGTACAGGACGGTGTTGCCGACGATCGTGTTCTCATGGCTCTTCAGCGGTGACGAGACCATCGGCCGCACGGTGATGATCCCGCCCGACAACCCCTTGCCGACATAGTCGTTGGCGTCGCCGAACACCTCCAGCTTGATCCCCTTGCACAGGAATGCGCCCAGCGACTGGCCGGCGCTCCCGCGCAGGCGGACGGTGACATGCCCGTCGGCCAGCTTGCTCATGCCGAACTTGCGCGTGATCTCCGAGGACAGCCGGGTGCCGACCGCGCGGTGGGTGTTGCGCACCGAATAGGTCAGCTGCATCTTCTCGCCGCGCGAGAACACCGCCGCCGCATCCTTGATCATCTGCGCATCGAGGCTGTCGGGCACTTCGTTGCGGAAGGTCGACAGGCTGAAGCGCCGCTCGCTCTCGTCCGCATCGACCTTCGCCAGGATGGGATTGAGGTCGAGATCGTCGAGATGCTCGGCCCCGCGGCTGACCTGCCGCAGGAACTCGGTCCGCCCGACCACCTCGTCCAGCGATCGGACACCCAGCCGAGCCAGGATCTCGCGCACTTCCTCGGCGATAAAGGTCATCAGGTTGATGACCTTTTCCGGCGTGCCGGTGAACTTGGCGCGCAGCCGTTCGTCCTGCACGCACACGCCGACCGGACAGGTGTTGCTATGGCACTGGCGCACCATGATGCAGCCCATCGCCACCAGCGACAGTGTGCCGATGCCGAACTCCTCGGCCCCCAGGATCGCGGCGGCAACGATGTCGCGCCCGGTCTTGAGGCCGCCATCGGTGCGCAGCACCACGCGCCCGCGCAGGCCGTTCAGGGTCAGCGTCTGATTGACCTCGCTCAGCCCCATTTCCCACGGCGTGCCGGCGTACTTGATCGACGTCTGCGGGCTGGCACCCGTCCCGCCGACATGGCCCGACACGAGGATGACGTCGGCGTGAGCCTTCGCCACGCCCGCCGCGACCGTGCCGATCCCGGCCGAGCTGACCAGCTTCACGCACACCCGCGCCTTCGGGTTGATCTGCTTCAGGTCGTAGATGAGCTGCGCCAGATCCTCGATCGAATAGATGTCGTGGTGCGGTGGGGGCGAAATGAGCGTCACGCCGGGCGTCGCATGGCGCAGCTTGGCGATGAATTCGGTCACCTTGAAACCGGGCAACTGCCCGCCTTCGCCGGGCTTGGCACCCTGCGCGACCTTGATCTCGATCTCGTCGCAAGCGTTGAGATATTCGGCGGTGACGCCGAAGCGGCCCGACGCCACCTGCTTGATGACCGAATTGCCGTTGTCACCATTTTCGTACGGCTGATAGCGGATCGAATCCTCCCCGCCCTCACCCGACACCGCCTTCGCGCCAATCCGGTTCATCGCGATCGCCAGCGTCTCATGCGCTTCGGGCGACAGGGCGCCCAGCGACATGCCCGGCGTGACGAACCGCTTGCGGATTTCGGTAATCGCCTCGACCTGATCGATCGGCACGCCGGTATCGGGGAAGTTGAACTCCAGCACGTCGCGCAGATACACCGGCGGCAAATCCCGCACGCCCCGCGAAAACTGCATGTAGGTCGAATAGCTGTCGGTCGCGACCGCCGTCTGCAACAGGTGCATCAGCTGCGCCGAATAGGCGTGCGCCTCGCCGCTGCCGCGCTGGCGATAGAAGCCGCCGATCGGCAGGTTCACGACCGCGCTGTCGAACGCCGCGTCATGGCGCTGCGTCGCGTTGACGTGGAGCGAGTGATAGCCCTCGCCCGAAATCTTGGCCGGCATTCCGGGGAAGAAATCGTTGACCAGCGCGCGCGACAGTCCGACTGCCTCGAAATTATAGCCGCCGCGATAGCTGGAGATCACCGCGATCCCCATCTTCGACAGGATCTTCAGCAGCCCCTCGTCGATCGCGGTGCGATGGCGCTTCAGCGCCTCGTCCATGCTAATCTCGCCGAACAGGCCGCGACCATGGCGGTCGGCGATGGCGGCTTCGGCCAGATAGGCGTTCACCGTCGTCGCCCCGACCCCGATCAGCACCGCATAATAATGGGTGTCGAGGCATTCCGACGACCGCACGTTGATCGACGCGTACGACCGCAGCCCCTTGCGCACCAGATGCGTATGCACCGCCGCCGCCGCCAGCACCCCGGCGATCGGCACCTTGGTCGCGTCCAGATGCTCGTCGGTCAGGAACAGCTCGCTGCGCCCCTCGCGCACCGCCTGTTCGGCCTGGGCGCGGATGCGGGCAATGGCGGCACGCAGCGCCTCCGGCCCCTCGCCCGCCGGGAAGGTGCAGTCGATCTCCGCCGCTTGGCTCCCGAAATGGCCCTTCAGCCGCAGCCAGTCGCTGTTGGTCAGCACCGGGCTGTTCAGCACCAGCACCGCACTGCCGCGATCGGCGGTGTCGAGGATGTTGGCGAGGTTCCCGAACCGCGTCTTGAGCGACATGACGTAGCGCTCGCGCAACGGGTCGATCGGCGGGTTGGTGACCTGGCTGAAATTCTGGCGGAAGAAATGGCTGATGAGCCGCGGCTTGTCGGAAATGACCGCCAGCGGCGTGTCGTCGCCCATCGACCCGATGGCTTCCTTGCCGCCTTCGACCATCGGCGACAGGATCAGCTCCATATCTTCCAGCGTCTGTCCGGCGCATACCTGCCGCCGCGCGAGTTCGGCGCGGTCGTAGCGGAGTGGTTCGGCGCTGGCGGCGGGGAGGTCGTCGATGGTCAGGAACTTGGCGGTCATCGCGGCATAGTCCGCTTCGCCCGCGATCTTGTCTTTGATCGCGCGGTCCTTGTAGAGCTTGCCTTCGGTCAGGTCGACGGCGAGCATCTCGCCCGGCCCCAGCCGCCCCTTCTCGACCACCGTCGCTTCGGCGACCGGGACCATGCCCGCTTCCGACCCGACGATCAGCAGCCCGTCGCCGGTCAACGTGTAGCGCAGCGGCCTGAGCGCGTTGCGGTCGAGACCGGCGACCGCCCAGCGGCCATCGGTCATCGCCAGCGCCGCCGGGCCGTCCCACGGCTCCATCACGCTCGCCAGATAATCGTACATCGCGACATGCGCCGGCGGCATGTCGGGCGCACCCTGCCATGCCTCGGGCACCAGCATCAGCTTGGCGGTCGGCGCGTCGCGGCCCGAGCGGCAGATCGTCTCGAACACCGCATCCAGCGCCGCCGTGTCCGACGCGCCGGCCGGGATCACCGGCTTGATGTCCTCGCTGCGCTCGCCGAACGCGATGCTCGCCATCTTGATCTCGTGGCTGAGCATCCAGTTCTTGTTGCCGCGGATCGTGTTGACCTCGCCATTATGGGCAAGGCAGCGGAACGGCTGCGCCAGCCACCATTGCGGGAAGGTGTTGGTCGAATAACGCTGGTGAAAGATCGCTACGCGCGATTCGAAGCGTTCGTCGGTCAGGTCGGGATAGAAATCCGACAGGCTCTCCGCGAGGAACAGCCCCTTGTAGATGATCGAGCGGCACGACAGCGAACAGAAATAGAAGCCGGTGATCTGCGAGGCGATGATCCGCTTCTCGATCCGGCGACGGACGAGATACAGGTTCTTCTCGAACTCTGCCTCGTCCATGTCCTCGGGCGCCGGGCCGGCGATCATGATCTGCTCGATCTCGGGCCGGGTCGCCTGCGCCTTCATGCCGATGACCGACACGTTGACCGGCACCTGTCGCCAGCCATAGATCGACCAGCCCGCCTCGATGATCTCCGATTCGACCAAAGTGCGGCAGGTTTCCTGCGCGCCGAGGTCGGTGCGCGGCATGAACACCATGCCGACCGCGAGGCGCGCATGGAGCGGCTTGTGTCCCGACGCGGCGATCGCGTCGTCGAAGAAGCGGTGCGGCAGGTCGACATGGATGCCGGCACCATCGCCGGTCTTGCCATCGGCATCGACCGCACCCCGGTGCCACACGGCGCGCAGGGCATCGATCGCCGACTGCACGACGCGGCGCGACGGCTTGCCATCGGTCGCGGCGACCATGCCCACGCCGCAGGCATCGCCCTCGAACTCGGGGCGGTACATGCCTTCGGCGGCGAGGCGGAGGCGTTCGGAGGTCATGTCGGTCATTCGTTCTCGCCCTTCGGCTTGGGAGGCTTCGGCAGATGCACCGTCGCGGCCTCCACCTTCTTCATGATGCGCGGCATTTCCTGCAGCATCATCGGCATCGCCTTCATCATTTCGCCCATGATTTCCGGGTCGGCGAACAGCGATATGAACTGCTCGCCGAACGCCTGGCCCGAAGGCGTGGCGAAAAAGGCGTTGAGGTCGTTCAACTGCCGCGCGTCGAACCGCTTGGCCAGCGCACGGGCCATGCCGATGCGCAGCGACGGTTCCATCCGCCCCATCAGCGGGCCGAGTTCCTCACCCATGACGCGGGTCATGATCCGCATCCGTTCGTCGAACGCGGGGTCGGCGGCGCGCGCCTTCTCGCGACCGCCGGGCACCGCCGTTTCCATATTGGCGAGCATGGCATCCATCATCGCCGGAAACTGCTGCCGCATCAGCCGCATATAGACGCCCTGCGGCACCAGCACCGCGACCGACTTTTCGGCGAGTGCCAGCCGCGCCGGATCGATCGGCTGTACGGCGGCGGGAGCGGCCGGTGTCTGCGCCAGCACCGGCGCGGCGCCCAGCAACGCGGCTGCGAGGATCAGCGCCTTCATGCCGCCACCTTCGCAGCCTTGGCCTTGGCCTTGAGGTACGCGTGCATCCGCTCGGTCACGTCGCGACCGTCGCGGATCGCCCATACGACCAGCGATGCTCCGCGCACGATGTCGCCGGCCGCGAACACGCCGTCCAACGACGTCATCATCGACTTGCCGTCGACCCGCACCGTCCCCCAGCGCGTCACCCCCAGTTCGGGCGCATCGAACAGCGTGGGCAGATCCTCGGCATCGAAGCCCAGCGCCTTCACCACCAGATCGGCCTCCAGCAGGAACTCGTTGCCCGGATCGGTCTCTGGTGCACGGCGACCCGATGCGTCGGGCGCGCCCAGACGCATACCGGTCGCGCGGACCTGCACGACCTGCCCATCGCGATCGTCGAACGCGGCGGGGGCGGAGAGCCAGACGAACTCGACGCCTTCTTCCTCGGCATTGGCGACTTCGCGCTGCGACCCCGGCATGTTGGTGCGGTCGCGGCGATAGAGGCACTTCACCGACTTCGCGCCCTGGCGGATCGCGGTGCGGACACAGTCCATCGCGGTATCGCCGCCGCCGACGACGACGACATTCTTGCCCGCCGCGTTCAGCGACCCGTCGTCATAGGCTGGCACGCTGTCGCCGAAGCCGACCTTGTTCGACGCGGTCAGGTAATCGAGCGCATCGACCACCCCACCGCTGCCGACGCCCGGCGCCTTGATCGCGCGGGGCTTGTACACACCGGTCGCGATTAGGATCGCGTCATGCTTCTGCCGCAGCTCATCCAGCTTCGCGTCGCGACCGACCTCGAAGCCTTCATGGAAGACGATGCCGCCTTCCTTCAACCGCTCGACGCGGCGCATCACGACCGGCTTTTCGAGCTTGAAGCCCGGAATGCCATAGGTCAGCAGCCCGCCGGCACGATCGTAGCGGTCATAGACATGAACCTCATAGCCGAGATTGCGCAGCCATTCCGCCGCCGCCAGCCCCGCCGGCCCCGCACCGACGATGCCGACCGACTGGCCGCGCGCCGGGCCGACTGCGACCGGTTCGACCCAGCCATTTTCCCACGCGGTGTCGGTAATGAACTTTTCGACCGACCCGATCGTGACCGCGCCGTGGCCGGAAAATTCGATGACGCAATTGCCTTCGCATAGCCGGTCCTGCGGACAGATGCGGCCGCAGATCTCGGGCATGGTCGAGGTGCTGTTCGACAGCTGATACGCTTCCTGCAACCGCCCCTCGGCGGTCAGGCGCAGCCAGTCGGGGATATGGTTGTGCAGCGGGCAATGGACCGAGCAATAGGGGACGCCGCATTGCGAGCAGCGTCCCGCCTGGTCCTCGGCGGTCGGCGGGGCGTAACGCTCCGCGATCTCGCGGAAATCCTCCGCCCGCAATTTGGGTTCGCGCTTCGCAGGATAGGACTGCGGACGCGAAACGAACTTCAACATTGCTTGATCGGCCATGATGCCCTCCGACCCTTCGGAAAGCATATTTTCAGGGCCGAGTCACGCAACAAACGATCTTTAGGTAAGCAATGGTGACCTTGTTATGCAGCCGACATGAGGTGGGATTTGATAACGTCTCGCATAAACTGCTTTTAAGTCCGATTCGGCCCTATGCGAGCGGAGAGATACTCCCTTGCGACAATAGGTAAATCAGCGTTCCGCCCAGCAGCACCCGATAGATCACAAACGCCATATAACCGCGGGTCGAGACGAGCTTCAGGAATCCGACGATCGATGCATAGCCCACGACGAACGAGATGATCGTCGCCAGCAGCGTCGGCCCCGGTCCATAAGGACCGAACTGCCCCCAGGTCTTGAGCAGCTGGTACAATCCCGATGCGAGCACCGCAGGAATGGCGAGCAGGAACGAATAACGCGCCGCCGCTTCGCGAGTGAATCCCATGAAAAGCCCTGCGGTAATCGTCCCGCCCGACCGCGACACGCCCGGCAGCAACGCCATCGCCTGGGCAAAGCCGAACACGATGCCGCTGCCCCAGCGCAACCGGTCGAGACCCAGCCGCCGCCGCCCGACGATATCGGCGATGCCCAGCAGGATGCCGAACCCGATCAGGCTGAAGGCCGTGAACCACAAATTGCGCAGCGACGTCTCGATCGCATCCTTGAACAACAGGCCCAGCACGACGATCGGCAGCGTGCCGACGATCACCAGCCACCCCATCCGCGCATCGTCGCGCGCCGCGGCATTCTGCCCGCCGCCGAAGAACTGCCCCAGCCACGCCATCACGATCCGCCAGATGTCCTTGCGGAAATACAGCAGCACCGCCGCTTCGGTCCCGATCTGAATGATCGCGGTGAACGCGGCCCCCGGGTCAGTGTGCGACGGCAGGAACGCTCCGGCGATCCGCAGATGCGCGCTGGACGACACGGGAAGGAACTCGGTCACCCCCTGGATGATGCCGAGGATCGCGGCTTCGAGCCACGCGGTTGCCGGGTTCACGCGCGGGCGACCTTGTTGAAGCGGCCGTTCTTGCGATAGACGACCAGCCACTCGGGCGCGACCGTCGCCAGCGGCACCGGCCGTACGCCGAACGCCTCGATGCCGGGCACACTGCCATCCACGACATTGTCGCGCGACAGCATCGCCCACTGGTCCTTGCTGATCGGGGTAAGCGGCATCGCCGCGATCGCCCCGCCCAGATCGTTCGGAATCTCCAGGAACCGCACGTCTCGACCAATCGCTCCGGCGATCCAGCGGTTCAGTTCGCCCATCGAGATCACGTCCGGCCCGCCAATGGCATAGGTCTGACCACCAAATGCTTCAGGCTCGGCCAGCGCCTTCACCACCACCTGCGCCAGGTCGACGACATAGATCGGCTGGAACTTCGTCGCTGCCGCCATCACCGGCACCAACGGCCGCCCGATCAGCGCCGGCGCACCGGAAATCATGCCGGCGAAGCGATTGACGAAGCCGTCCTCGCGTCCGAACACGATCGACGAGCGCAGGATCGTCGCGGTCGGGAAGGCGGCAAGCACCGCCTGCTCCCCGCCGCCTTCGACCGGCCATAGGCCGAGGGCGATGCCGGATCGGCGCCGATCGCCGAGATCTGCACGAACGCCTTCGCGCCTGCCGCGGCGGCGGCTTCGGCAATCGTGCGCGCGCCGGCGACATGGACCTTGTCGAAATCCCCCTCGAGGATGCCGACGAGGTTCAAGACCGCATCCGACCCGGCGACCGCGCGCGCGACCGTATCCGGCCGCGACAGGTCGGCGGCGACGAACTGCGTCTGGCCAAGGCCGCCCTGCGTGCGCAGGTACAGTGCCTGACGCGGATCGCGCTGCGCGATGCGGACGCGGGCGCCCGCCTTCAACAATTCCTGAACGACATAGCGGCCGACGAAGCCGCCGCCGCCGAAGAGCGTCACCAACTGGTTCTTCATCGAGTCCGCCTTTGCCTGTC
>CAJYRU010000461.1 GCA_913777295.1 uncultured Sphingomonas sp.
AGGAGGGGACCGCACGCGAAACGCGGGGCGGCGACTTCTTCTACCGCTTCCATTTCGACCTGCATTACATGCCGGTCTTCTGGGCGCGCTGGATCGTCGGCATTGCCGCGATGTTCATGCTGGTCGCGATCTTTACCGGCATCGTCACCCACAAGAAGATTTTCCGCGACTTCTTCACCCTGCGCCGGGGCAGGGGGCAGCGATCGTGGCTGGACGGGCATAATGCGACCGCGGTGCTGGCGCTGCCGTTCCACCTGATGATTACCTATACCGGCCTCGTCACGCTGATCGCGATGCTGATGCCTTGGGCGATCGTGGCCAATTACAGCGACGAATCAAAGCTGTATGCGACGGTCTTTCCAGAGGCGCCGGTAGCCGAGCGGCAGGGGCGACCCGCGCCGCTGATCGATCTGGTGACGGTGTTGCACGATGCGGAGCGGCGCATGGGCGGTACGGCGGGCTATATCACTGTGCTGAACCCCGGTGACTCGGCGGCGCGAATCTCACTTACCCGGTCGGGAACGTCGATGCTGTCCGCGCGCAGCCCCAGCGTCGCCTATGACGGGGTTACCGGACAGCTGTTGTGGCAAGCCCCGCCGCCGGGCGGCGCGGTCGAGACGCAGGGCGTGATGGTCGGCCTGCACGCCGGGCGGTTCGGGGATTATCCGATGCGCTGGCTCTACTTCCTGTGCGGTATCGCCGGATCGCTGATGGTGGCGAGCGGGCTGGTGCTGTGGACCGTCAAGCGTCGAGAACGGCTGCCCAACCCTGCCAGACCGCCCTTCGGGTTTCGTGTGGTCGAGCGGCTGAACATCGGCTTCGTCGCCGGCTTCCCCTTGGCCATGACCCTCTACCTGTGGGCCAATCGCCTGCTGCCGACCGGCATTACCGCGCGCGCCGATGCGGAGATCAACGCGATGTTCGCCGGATGGGCCGCGATATTTCTATATGCACTGGCCCGTCGGCCGGCGCGGGCCTGGGTCGAATTGCTGGCGTTCCAGGCCGCACTTCTGGTCGCACTGCCCCTCTACAACATCGTTGCGCTGCCGACCGGATTGTTTGCGACCATATCGGCGGGCGACTGGGTGTTGGCGGGGGCTGACCTGACCTTCCTCGCGCTCGGCGCGGGGTTCGCCTTCGCTGCGTGGCGGGTGCATCGTTTCCGGCCGAAGGCACGCCGACCGGCCCGCAACGACCGGATCATCCTCTCCAACCTGGCGCCCGCTGAATGATCGCTCTTGCCCTCCTTGCCGCGCTCGGCGCGTTCGCGCTGCTGGCACTGGCCAGCGAACGCCACCGCAACCGCTGGGACGGCGTCGACATCGCCTGGCGGCGGCGGGGCGGATGGGCGCTGGTCGCGCTCACCTTCGCCACCGCCTTCGTCGCATGGGGGCCGGTCTATGGTGCGATCGGCGCGCTCGGCTTGCTGATGCTGGGGGCGGGGGTCAGCTTCCTCGCCCTCAACCTGACGCAGCGTTAGAGCGCCGCCGCCCATGCGCCGAACGCGTCGCGCGCCCGGGCAGTGTACATCTTCTTGCGATCCGCCTTCTTGGTCCGACCGGGGATCGGCGGCATCAGCCCGAAATTGACGTTCATCGGCTGATAGGTTTCCGCGACCGCCGCCCCGGTGATATGGTGGAGCAGCGCGCCCATCGCCGTTTCGACGGGCGGGGGGGCAAGGTCCTTCCCCGCCAGTTCGGCGGCGGCGAAGCGACCGGCCATCAGCCCGACGGCAGCGCTTTCCACATAGCCTTCGCACCCCGTCATCTGTCCGGCAAAGCGCAGATGCGGGCGCGCCTTCAATCGCAGCGTCGGATCGAGCAGTTCGGGTGAGCGGATGAAGGTGTTGCGATGCAGCCCGCCCAGCCTCGCGAACTCGGCATTCTCCAGCCCCGGAATGGTCCGGAACAGCCGCACCTGTTCGCCATGCTTCAGCTTCGTCTGGAACCCGACGATGTTCCACAGCGTGCCCGACGCATTGTCCTGACGCAGCTGCACCACCGCGTGCGGCCAGCGCCCGGTGCGCGGATCGTCCAGCCCGACCGGCTTCATCGGGCCGAAGCGCAGCGTGTCCAGCCCGCGCTCCGCCATGACCTCGATCGGCATACAGCCTTCGAAATACGGGACATTCTCCCATTCGCGGAACTCGGCCTTCTCCCCGGCGATCAGTCCGGCGTGAAAGGCCTCATATTGCTCGCGGTTCATCGCGCAGTTGATGTAATCCTTGCCGTCGCCCTTGTTCCACCGGCTCTGGAACCATGCCTCGTCCATATTGATCGAATCAAAATGGACGATGGGTGCGATCGCGTCGAAGAACGCCAGCGCCTCGGCACCGGTCGCCCCGCCAATGTCGCCGGCAAGCGCCGGCGCGGTCAGCGGGCCGGTGGCGACGATCGTCATGCCGGCATCGGGCAGGGTGTCGACCCGCTCGCGCACGATCGTGATGTTGGGGTGCGCCTCCAGCGCAGCGGTCACGCCCGCCGAAAAACCGTCCCGGTCGACCGCCAGCGCCGATCCGGCCGGCACCTTGTGTGCGTCGCCCTGCGACATGATGAGCGATCCCAGCGCGCGCATCTCGGCGTGCAGCAGGCCGACCGCATTGGATTCGGCATCGTCCGACCGGAAACTGTTCGAACAGACCAGCTCGGCCAGGTCGTCGCCCTGATGCGCCGGCGTATTGTCGCCGCCGCCGCGCATTTCGGACAGGCGGACCTTTGCCCCCGCCTGCGCCAGTTGCCAGGCTGCCTCGGAACCGGCGAGGCCGCCGCCAATAATGTGAACGTCATATTGCATGGCAGGCGTCTAGGCGGACGAAGGACAACGGGCAATGAACGTACGCGGCGGACCATCGTTTTAATGACGGAACGGCGGGGCGACGGGACGAATGCATGAAAATCCATACGATCGGCTATGAATCGGTGACGATGGCAGAGTTCGTCGCGGCGTTGCAGGCGGCGGGCGTACGGCGGGTGATCGACGTGCGCGCACTGCCTTTGTCGCGGCGGCCGGGCTTCTCCAAGTCCCCGCTCGCGGCCGAACTGGCGACGCACGGTATAGACTATGTCCACCTGAAGGCGCTCGGCACGCCGAAGCGCGGACGCGATGCCGCAAAGAAGGGCGACGTCGCCACGCTGCGCGCCGTCTACGATGAACAGTTGGAACTGCCCGAGGCGCAGGCGCAGGCGGCGATCATGCTCGCCCTTGCGGCGGAGATGCCGTCCGCGGTGCTGTGTTTCGAACGGGAACCGCAGCATTGCCACCGGACGCTGCTGCTGGAAGCGGTCGGGCAGGGGGCGGAGATAGTGGACCTGTACGCCTGAAGCTCCTCCCCGTGCGAGGGAGGGGGACGATGCGCAGCATGGTGGAAGGGGGGCTTGCCCAGGCGATACGTTCGCGGTGAACCCCCTCCACCATCGCCTTCGGCGACGGTCCCCC